>DATKPX010000189.1:0-2923 GCA_035523855.1 Allostellaceae bacterium | reverse complement strand
TCGGCCGCGGCGCGGATGTCGCCGAGGCGGTGCTCTACCTCGCGCGCTCGGAGTTCGTCACCGGCCAGACGCTCATCGTCGATGGCGGCCTCACGACGCAGATGGCGCTCACCGATTTCGCCAAAGCCGCTCCCGTCGCTTCCCGTCGCCTCCAAGCAAGAGAATAGCCCAAGGGATCAACATGCCCGCAGAACCCGCCCGCGCCAACCGCGACCCGCTGCTGCAGCCGCTGACGATCAAGCATGTGCGGTTCAAGAACCGGCTCATGAGCACCAGCCACGCCTCGGGCATGGAGCAGGACGGCATGCCCGTCGAGCGCTACCAGGCCTATCACGAGGGGAAGGCCAAGGGCGGCATCGCCCTCACCATGTTCGGCGGCTCCTCCAACGTGGCGCCGGATTCGCCCAATGTCTTCCGCCAGCTCAATGTCGGCGTCGACGCGGTGATCCCCTATCTGCAGCAGTTCTCCCAGCGCATTCACGCCTTCGATGCGCGGCTGATGTGCCAGATCACCCATTTGGGCCGCCGCGGCGAGCCCTATGCCAGCAACTGGCTGCCGATGATCGCGCCCTCGCCGGTGCGCGAGACCCTCCATCGCAGCTTCCCCAAGGAGATGGACGCGAACGACATCACCCGCGTGGTGAAGGCCTATGGCGCCGCCGCGCTCCGCTGCAAGGAAGGCGGGCTCGACGGCATCGAGACGCTGGCGGGCGGCCATCTCATCGGCCAGTTCCTGTCGCCGAAGACCAACCACCGCGTGGACGGCTATGGCGGCTCGCTCGCCAACCGCTGCCGCTTCGGCCTCGAGGTATTCGCAGAGATCCGCCGCCGCGTCGGCGACGACTTCCTGGTGGGATTCCGCTATGTGGTCGACGAGGGCAACGGCCCCGGCGACATGGGCTTCGAGGAATGCGTCGAGATCGCGCAGGTCTTCGAGCGCGCCGGCTGCCTCGATTTCTTCAACGCCATCTATGGCCGCATGGACACCGAGATCGGCCTTGCGGTCGACAACATGCCCGGCATGGCCTCGCCGATCGCGCCCTGGCTGAAGCGGGTCGGCGAGTTCAAGCGCGAGGTGAAGCTGCCGGTCTTCCACGCGGCGCGCATCTCCGACATCGCCACCGCGCGCCACGCCATCCGCGAGGGCCTCCTCGACATGGTGGCGATGACCCGCGCCCACATCGCCGATCCCTACATCGTCGCCAAGCTGGAGGCGGGAAAAGAGGAGCTGATCCGCCCCTGCGTCGGCGCCACCCATTGCCAGTCGCAGTACCGGCCGCACTGCATCCACAATCCCTCGACCGGCCGCGAGGCGAGCCTGCCGCAGATCATCGCCCGTGCCGACAAGCCCGGCCGCCGCGTCGTCGTCGTGGGTGGCGGTCCCGCAGGCCTCGAGGCGGCGCGGGTGACGGCGGAGCGCGGCCACCAGGTGACCCTCTTCGAGGCCGCCGATCGCCTCGGCGGCCAGGTGCTGCTGGCGGCGCGGGCGAGCTGGCGCAAGGACGTGGTCGGCATCATCGACTGGCGCCGCGCCGAGCTGGAGCGCCTCGGCGTCGAGGTGCGCCTCAACGCTTATGCGGAGCGCGCCGACGTCGTCGCCGAGAAGCCCGACGTGGTGATCATCGCCACCGGCGGCACGCCCGACATCGAGTGGATCCCCGGCGCCGAGCTCTGCACCAGCGTCTGGGACGCGATCAGCGCCGCGGTGCCGCTTGGCCAGGATATCCTCATCTATGACGGCACCGGCCGCCATCCGGCGCCGCAGGCGGCCGAGCTCGCGATCGGCCAGGGCCGCAAGGCGCAGCTCGTCTCCATCGACGCCATGCTGGCGCAGGAGCTGACCTATGCCGAGCGGGCGATCTGGAAGCGCCGCGCCTATGAGCTGAAGCTGCCGATGCTGTTCGACCACGAGATCGAGAAGGTGGAGCGCCGCGGCAACCGCCTCGCCGCCACCTTCCGCAACCTGATGACCCGCGAGACCGTGGAGCAGTTGGCCGACCAGGTGATCGTCGAGCGCGGCACGCTGCCGGCGGACCAGCTCTACCGTGAGCTGCGCGAGGAGGCCGGCAATGACGGCGTCACCGATCTCGACGCGCTCTTGGCCTCGAAGCCGCAGCCGCGTGCCCGCGCCGGCTTCGAGCTGCACCGCATCGGCGACGCCGTCGCCAGCCGCAACATCCACGCGGCGATCCTGGACGCGATCCGACTCTGCTTCGTGATGTAGGAGTGAGCGGGATCGCCGACGCTCCCCCGCGGGGCACGTCGAAAACCGCGAGAGTGCTTGGCAGCGCATCAACCGGCGCGGGTCGACGGTGGCGGAATTCACTCGTTGTTAAGCGAGTCGCATCCTACCGTATGCGGATTACCTACCAACGAGGGGATTGCCGACGTAATCGCGCGACCAATCATCTTTCGGTCGGCGCCGCGACCCCAAATTTCTTCGCGCCGCGGAACGGATGTCGCGTTCAAGGATTGGTATCGGCATAGGGAGTCGTGTAGTGGACGGTTCAGACGAGATCGAGGCGATCGTTACCGCGGCGGATGCCTGGGCACGGGCGCTGGACGTCGTCGCGGAGGCCGAGCGGCGGCGCGATATCCCGTCGGACGAACTCGACCGGATCGAGGCCGCCGAGATACTTCTCTATGCGGCGATACTGGATTGGCGCAGCGCCAACCCACGCTCACGACACTAGCCTGAGCGGATAGGCCGGCGCGCGGCTAGGATGCCTCGGATCGCCGCGTGCTCTCGCGCCTCTCGATCGAGAAGCCGAGATCGACGATGCGCTCCCCTGCCGCGTCGCCAGCAAGCCGCGTCACCACGACCTCGCCGGCGCGGCGGCCGATCTCGTAGGCGGGAATGCGCACTGTCGTCAGCGACGGGCTGAGCTCGCGGGCGATCTCGAGATCGCCCAAACCGGCGATG
>DATKPX010000188.1:0-8637 GCA_035523855.1 Allostellaceae bacterium | reverse complement strand
CAAGCGGGTTGGGCCTCGGCATCGGCGCGACGATCACCGACTTTTCGCGGATTTGTGCCGGCGCGGGAGGCGGCTCAGGGCGCGGCGCGAGCGGCTTGACGCCGCGCATCGCCCGCTGCCACAGCGCGGCGTCGCGATCAGGCTTCGCCGCCATCGCCGACCAAAATCACATGCAACCGGCGCGGACCGTGCGCGCCGAGCTCGATGCGCTGCTCGATATCGCCGGTGCGCGACGGGCCGGTGATGAAGTTGACGGTGCGCGGCATCGCCCACTCATCACCGCCGTTCTTCTGCCGCTCGCGCAGCCGGTCGAAGCCGTCCTCGTAGGTGGCGGTGACCTGGCCGGCGCGCAGCACCACCAGATGGTCGTCGGGCAGGAAATTGTTGCGTGTCGGCGCCTCGGGTCCGGAGGTCAGCATCAGCGTGCCGGTCTCGGCGATCGCGGCGAAGCAGGCGGTGACACCGACCGCATCCTTGTCCTCGGCGCGGCCGCGGCGGATCTCCAGCAGCGGCCGGTCGGCCCAGGGAATACCGTCGAGCTGCGGATCGGGGGTCATCACCAGCTTGGACGGCAGGTTGTGCTCGGCGAGATAATCGGCGACCGCGCCCGGCACCTCGGCGTCGGAGCGGACCCGCGTCACCGTCGTCTGCACCTCCTGCGCCATCCTGAGGAAGAGCTCGATCTGGCCCTGATGGTCGAGGCTCGCCGCGCGCTTGGGGATGATGTTCCGCTGGGGCGAGGCGAGCTTCGCGCGCAGCGCCGACGCCTTGGTCTCGTCGAGGGCCCCTCGCTTCAGCGACTTGCGGATGCCGCCGAGGATCTGGTCGCGTCCCTCGCTCATGCCGCCTTCTTCCTCTGCCGCTCGGCCCAGAGGCTCTGGAAGCTGCGGCCTTCCGGCGTCGGCAGGTCGCGCACCTGGGTCCAGCCATTGGCGAGCGGCAAGGTGCGGAAGCGGCCGTGGCGGCGGCCGAAGAACCCCAGCACGCGGGTCGCGATGTCGGTCATGACGTGATAGAGCGCCGGGCGCCGGGCGAAGAAGGCCCAGACGGAAAGCCCGGTGCGGTAGGGGGCGGGCGAGAGCTTCTTCTCGTACTCGCGCTCGCGCCAGTGCCGCATCATCCGCGGCAGCGGGATCTTCATCGGGCAGACGCTCTCGCAGCGGCCGCAGAAGGTGGAGGCGTTCGGCAGGTTGCCGGCCTCCTCGACGCCGATCAGGCTCGGCGTCAGCACCGAGCCCATCGGGCCCGGATAGACCCAGCCATAGGCGTGGCCGCCGACGGCGGAATAGACCGGGCAGTGGTTGAGGCAGGCGGCGCAGCGGATGCAGCGCAGCATGTCCTGGAACTCAGTGCCGAGCATGGCGCTGCGGCCGTTGTCGAGCAGCACCACGTGATATTCGCCGGGCCCGTCGGTGTCCTCCGCCCGGCGCGGGCCGGTGGAGAGCGTCGTGTAGGTGGAGAACTCCTGTCCCGTCGCGCTGCGCGCCAGCAGGCGCAGGATGGTGGCGGTGTCCTCGAGGGTCGGCACCACCTTCTCCAGGCTTGCGAGCGCGATATGCGCCTTGGTGAGGGTCTGGGTCAGGTCGCCATTGCCCTCGTTGGTGACGATGACGCTGGTGCCGGTCTCGGCGATCAGGAAATTGGCGCCGGTGATGCCGACATCGGCGGCGAGGAATTTCGGCCGCAGCTCCATCCGCGCCTCGTCGCACATGGTGCGGGCATCGGGGAGCGCGCGGCCGGGATCGAGATCGGTGTGATGAGCGCGGAAGGCGTCCGCCACCTGTTCCTTCACCAGATGGACGGCGGGCGCGATGATGTGGCTCGGCGGCTCCTTGCGGAGCTGGATGATGTACTCGCCGAGATCGGTCTCCACCGGCACCACGTTGTTCGCCTCGAGATAATCGTTGAGCGCAATCTCCTCGGCGATCATCGACTTGCCCTTGGTGACGGTCTTGGCGCCGAGCCGCCGGCAGATGCCGAGCACCGTCTCGCGCGCCTCCGCCGGCGTCCGGCACCAGTGCACCTGGCCGCCGCGCGCCACCACGTTCCGCTCGAAGGTCTCGAGATAGAAATCGAGATGCTCCAGCGTGTGGTTCTTGATCGCCTTGGCCGCCTCGCGCAGATCCTCGAATTCCGGCAGCTTGGCGAAGGCCTGGGCGCGCTTCACCTGGAAGCCGGTCTTCATCATGCCGAGCGCCTTCTGCAGCGTGGCGTCGACCAGCGCGTCGTGGACGTTCGACTTGAAGTTATGGCTGGTGGCGAGCATCAGCGCTTCTCCGGCGCGCCCATCGGCGCCACCTCGTCGGCCATGTCCGCCAGCACCTCGGCGACATGGCGCACGGCGACCTCCTTGCCCTGGCGCTGCAGCTTGCCGGCCATGTTGAGGAGGCAGCCCATGTCGCCGGCGAGGAGCGTATCGGCGCCGGTGGCGAGGATGTCGGCGGCCTTGTCGCTCACCATGCGGTCGGAGATCTCCGGATACTTGATGCAGAAGGTGCCGCCGAAGCCGCAGCAGATCTCCGCGCCCGGCAGCTCCTTCAAGGTGAGACCATCCACTGACGCGAGAAGTTGCCGCGGCTGCTGCTTGACGCCGAGCTCGCGCAGGCCCGAGCAGCTGTCGTGATATGTCACGACACCCGCGCAGCGCGCCACCACGTGTTCCATGCCGCGCACATCCACGAGAAACGAGACCAGCTCGTAGGTGCGCTTCGCCAGATGCTGCACCCGCTGCGCCATCGCCGGCTCGTCGGCGAACATCTCCGGATAGTGCGAGCGGATCTGCCCGGCGCAGGAGCCGGACGGCGCCACCACGTAGTCGAAGCCCTCGAAGGCATCGATCACCTGGCGCGCCAGCGCCTTGGCGTCGGCCTTGTCGCCGGAATTGTAAGCGGGCTGGCCGCAACAGGTCTGCAGCCGCGGCACCTCCACCGTGCAGCCCGCCTCCTCCAGCAGCTTCACCGCGGCGAAGCCGACGCTGGGCCGGAAGAGGTCGACCAGGCAGGTGACGAAGAGGCCCACGCGGGCGGGCTGATCGGAGACCAACGGGCAATCCTCTAGGGAAGTTTACCGCCTTGAGAATGGCGGGAGATTTCACCCCTGGCAACCGCGTTTCGCGCGCCCTCAGCGGGTCGGCGGCGCCACCGTGACCGTCTTCGGCAGCAGCAGATATTCGGCGCCGCGGGCGCGCTGGTTGCCGGCGTTGCGCTCCGCCTCGGGCCCATGGCCCCAGAAGACGTCGCCGCGCACCGGGCCGCGGATGGCGCCGCCGCTGTCCTGCGCGATCAGGAGACGGCGGATCTTGCCGAGCGTGTCGTCGCTGACGTCGAGCCAGACCGGCGCGCTCAGCGGCAGGAAGCCGCGATCGACGGCGAGGCTGCGGCCCGGTGTCAGCACCACGCCCTCGCTGCCGAGCGGGCCGTCGCCTTTGAGCTCGCGGAAGAACACATAGGACTGGTTCGCGTCCATGATCGCCTTGGCCTGGTCGGGGTGCGCCAGGAGCCAGGCGCGGATCCCCTGCATGCTGGCGCTCTCGCGCTCGATGAGGCCGCGATCCACCATCACCTTGCCGATCGCCACATAGGGCCAGCCGTTCTGGCCGTCATATCCCACGCGCTGCATCGTGCCGTCGGGGAGCGTGATGCGGCCGGAGCCCTGGATCTCCAGGAAGAAGGCGGCGATGGGATCGTCGACCCAGAGCAGCGGCAGATCGAGCTTGTCGAGGGAACCCGCCTCGATCTGTTCCCTGGTGTCGTAGGGCTTGAGGCGGCCGCTGGTGACGCGGCCGGCGATGCGCTCGCCCTTGAGGTTCGGGCGGAAATCGCCGAGCTCCACCATGACGAGGTCGGGCGGGCGCTTCAGCAGGGGAGTCTGGAAGGCACCCACGCGCGAGCGCGAGCCTGTCAGCTCCGCCTCGTAATAACCGGTGAAGAGACCCTCGAGGGCCGCGTTGTTGGCGCAGCGATAGGGCTGGAACCAGGTCTCGAAGAAGGCGCGCGCCGCCGCGTCGTCATTGGCGGGAACCGCGGCGGCGGCGGCGCAGGGCTGCCGCCAGTCGGCGACCGTGCCGGCGATGCCGTTGGGGCCGACCTTCTCGGCGTCGGCGAATTTGAGCCGGGTGCCGCAGGATTTGACGAGCGCCGGCAGCGCTTCGCTCTGATGATCGGCGCTCCAGCCGGGCATGTCGCCGAAGCCCGCCGGCAGCAGCACGAGATGATCGGGCGGCGGCTTCGGCGCCGCGCAGCCGGCGAGGAGCAGCAGAAGAAGTGTGATGATCCCCCGCCGCTTCATCGGCGTCAGGGACTGCGGGTGGCGACCAGCTGCCAGTTCGGATCGCGCGAGCGCACGTCGCGGGCGAAGGTCCAGAAATCGGTCTTCTCGGCCACCTGGTCGGGATTGCCGTCGACCACCGCGCCGTCGGCGGCGCGCGTCACGTTCACCTGGTCGGAGACGAACTTCACCGTCGCCGAGGCGGTGGTGCCGCTGAGCCCGGCCTCGGCGAGGTCGACGGCCTTGACGGTGAGGAGGCTCGTCTCGTGCGTCTCCTTCGCCGCCTGGCGCTGGGTGATCGCCTCGGCGAAGGAGCGGTAGACCTCCTCGCTGAGCAGCGGCTTCAGCGCCTGGGTGTCGCCGGCGGCAAACGCGTTGACGATGATCTCGAAGGCGCCGCGGGCGCCCTGCAGGAAGACGCGCTCGTCGAAATTGCGGTCGACGGATTTGAGGCGCTGCACGCCCTCCGCCAGCGACGTCGGCTGCGCCGGCGCGCTGGAGACCGGCGTCGCGGTGCCGTCGATGACCGGGCTGCCGCCGGGCGGCGGCGATGGCGGCGGCGGCGGCGCGCGGAAGGACATCGGGCCGAGGCCCGGGCGCGGCCGCTCGTTGCCGGTGCGCCGCCCGAGCACGCTTCTCAGGCGGAACGCCAGGAACACCACCACGATGGCGAAGAAGATGAGCGACCCGAGGTGGAAGTCCTCGCCCATCAGGCATGCCTCTCGGTCATTCCGGCTAAAATGGGGGCTTCGCCGGGAAAGGGCAAGCCGGCCATCCCGTTGCCACCCGGCCTCGCCGGACGGCGGCGGCGCTTGCCGGCGCCGACGGCCTCTGCTCTAAGACACCTGCCATGATCCTGATCCGGCACGGCCAATCCGAGTTCAACGTGGTCTTCAGCGTGACCCGCAAGGACCCCGGTATTCCCGATCCCCGGCTCACCGCCGAGGGACGGCGCCAGGCCCAGGCCGCCGGCGAGGCGCTGCGCGGGGAGGGGCTGCAGCGGCTGATCGCCAGCCCCTATACCCGCGCGCTCGAGACGGCGGAGATCGTCGCCGAGGTGCTGGACGTGCCGATCTCGGTCGAACCCCTGGTTGGCGAGCGTGCCGCCTTCACTTGCGACATCGGCTCCAGTCCGGTGGAGCTCAAGACACGCTGGCCCCACCTCGACCTCGACCACCTCGCCGAGCAGTGGTGGCCGGAGCATGAGGAGGCGGAGGAAGGCCTGGCCCGGCGCTGCGACCGCTTCCGCGCCCAGATGACCGAGCGCAGGGACTGGCGGCATGTCGGCGTCATCACCCATTGGGGCTTCATCCGCGGCCTCACCGGCCTCACCGTGACGAACTGCACGGTGCTGCGCGTCAATCCGCACCGGCCGGAGCTGGAGCCGGAAATGCTGCTGGTGCCGGCGCCGGCGCGCTGATCCCGCGCGGTTGTGCCCGCCGCCGCTTCCGTGCTAGAGCCGGCCGGAAACAGGGAGTCCGCATGTCACCGCCCAGCGATGCGGCGCCGCAGCAGCCGGCACCGCCCCAGCAGCTCATCATCAACGCGCAGTACCTGAAGGATCTCTCCTTCGAGAGCCCGCGCTCGCCGCACAGCCTGCTCACCCAGCAGCAGGCGCCGGAGGTCGCGCTCAACGTCGACGTCAAGGCGCGCAGCCTCGGCCCCGATGTCTATGAAGTGATGCTCACCATCAGCGCCACCGCCAAGCACGGCGCCGACACCGCCTTCCTGGTGGAGGTCACCTATGGCGCGGTGGCCACGATCCAGAACACGCCGCAGGACATCGTGCCGTTCCTGCTCTTCGTCGAGACGCCGCGGATCATGTTCCCCTTCGCCCGCGCGATCCTCGCCGACGCCACCCGCGACGGCGGCTTCCCGCCGCTGATGATCAATCCCATCGACTTCATGGAGCTGATGCGCCGCAACCAGGCGCAGCAGCAGGCGGCGCCGCAACAGCAGCCGAGCCTGCAGAGCTGATCCCCCCCGCGACTACTCCGGCGCCAGCCAGAGCGGTGCCTTGAGTTTCGCCAGGAAGGCCGTGTGGGCGGCGAGCTCGTCGTCACTGGGCGCGTGCGGGCGGGCGGGGCGCAGGATCCGCTCGATGGCGCCGCCGGCCGCCGCGCCCAGCGCCTGCACGGCGAAATCGAGGCCGGGCTGGCGGCCGCCGATCAGCTCCAGATAGACCGCGGCGAGCAGCTCGGCGTCGAGCCGCGCGCCGTGCTTGGTGCGCTGGGAGAGATCGATGGCGAAGCGCCGGCAGAGCGCGTCGAGACTCGCCGGCGAGCCCGGGAAGCGCTTGCGCGCCATCGTCACCGTGTCGATGAAGGGAATGTCGAGCGTCGGCCGGCCGCAGAGCTTGAGCTCCGCATTGATGAATTTGAGGTCGAACTCGGCGTTGTGGATCACCAGGGGATCGCCGCCGATGAAAGCCAGCATCTCGTCGACGATCGCGGCGAAGAGCGGCTTCCCTTTCAGCATCTCCGCCGAGATGCCGTGCACGGCGAAAGCCTCGTCGGAGACCTCGCATTGGGGATCGACCGTCTGATGGAAGACGCGGCCGGTCGGCACGTGGTTGAAGAGCTCGATGCAGGCGATCTCGATCAGCCGATGCCCGGCCTCGGGATCGAGGCCGGTGGTCTCGGTGTCGAGCACGATCTCGCGCATGGGCCGATTCTCGCCGAAGACTGACTCGGCCGCAAGAGTCAGCGCCGCTTCCGCTGGGCCTCGCGGAGGATTTTCCGCAGATGACGCAGCGTCACCGCCTTGCCGAGGCCGGTGGGCACCACCCAGTCGGCGCGGCGGCGCTTCTCGCCGTCGGGCATCTGGCGGGCGAGGATGCTGGCGAAACGATCCGCGGTCATGCCGGGCCGCTTCAGCACGCGCTGGCGCTGGACCGCGGCGGGCGCGCTCACCACGATGACGCCGTCGCAGCGGAGCTCGGCGCTGGTCTCGAACAGGAGGGGGATGTCGAGCACCGCCACCGGCTCGTGCCGGCGCCGGCATGCGGCGAGAAAGCGCCGCTCCGCCACCCGCACCAGCGGATGCAGCACCGCCTCCAGGCGCTTCAGCGCCGGAACGTCGTCGAAAACCAGCCGGCCGAGGACCCGGCGGTCGATGCGGTCGCCGGCAAGCGCCGTGGGAAATTCCCGCGCCACCGCTTTCACCGCCGCGCCGCCCGGACCGAGCAGGCGATGCACCTCGGCGTCGGCGTCGTGCACGGGGACGCCGAGGCGGCGCAGCATCGTCCCCGCGGTGCTCTTGCCCATGCCCATGGAGCCGGTGAGGCCGAGCACGATCATGCCGGTCTCACGCCGCGAGCGCGCCGTGGCCGCGCAGGAAATCGAGGAGCGGCAGCAGCGGCAGGCCCAGGATGGTGAAGAAGTCGCCGTCAACCATCGCGAACAACTGCGCGCCGAGCCCCTCGAGCTGATAGGCGCCCACGGAGAGGAGGGCGTCGTCGCCGGCGGCCGCGAGGTAGCGGTGCAGGAATTCGTCGCTGAAGCTCCGCATGGCGAGCTCGGCCTGATCGACCGTGTGCCAGAGCCGGGCGCCGCCGCGCAGCACCGCCACCGCGGAGATCAGCCGGTGCCGCCGGCCGCGGAGCGCCTGCAGATGGGCGCGGGCGTGGCGGAGATCGGCGGGCTTGTCGAACCAGGTGCCGCCGCAGTCGAGCATCTGGTCGGCGCCGACCACCAGGGCCGAAGGATGCCGCGCGGAGACCCGCTGCGCCTTCGCCTCGGCGAGCGCCAGGGCGCAGTCATCCGCGCCGCGGCGGTCGGCATGGAAGGCGGCCTTGATCTCCGCCTCATCGACCGCGGCGGGCTCCGCGATGACGGGAATGCCGGCGGCTTCCAGGAGGCGCTTCCGCGTCGGGCTCGCCGAGGCGAGATAGATCGTCTCGCGCGGCGCCAGGCTCACGTCTCGTCGTCCTGCCGGCGCTGCAGCAGCTTCAGCACCGCGGCGGCGGTCTCCTCGATCGAGCGCCGCGTCACGTCGATCACCGGCCAGCGCCGCTCGGCGAACATGCGCTTTGCCTGCAGCACCTCCGCCTTCACCGCCTCGTCGTCGGTGTAGTCGGTCTCGGTGTCGGGCTCCTGATGCAGCAGGGAGAGGCGGTTGCGGCGGAGCTGAATGAGGCGCTCGGGATCGTTGGTCAATCCGACGATCAGCGGATCCTCGGCGGTGAACAGCTCCGGCGGCAGCGGCGAGCCCGGCACGATCGGCACGTTCGCCGCCTTGATGCCGCGATTGGCGAGGTAGAGGCAGGTCGGCGTCTTCGAGGTGCGCGACACCCCCACCAGCACCACGTCGGCATTGTTCAATCCCCAGGGCGACTGGCCATCGTCATGGGCGATGGCGAAGGTCATGGCG
>DATKPX010000187.1:0-19434 GCA_035523855.1 Allostellaceae bacterium | reverse complement strand
CGATCGTGTCACCGACGACGCCGGCCAGGAATACGCCGGCAGAGAACAGCGCCGACCCGTTGAGGTTCAGGTGGAAGTTCTGAAAGAAGAAGGAGGGGATCCAGCTGAGGAAAAGCCAGAGCGTCCAGCCGTAGCAGAAATCGACCGCGGTCACCGGCAGGATGCGGAGCGCGAGCCGGCACCATTGCCGCCGCCGCTCGCGCCCCGGCACCGGCGGCGCTGGCGGCCGGGGCGGCGGCAGCTCGGCAAGCTCGGTGGCACTCATGCCGGGATGCCGGCGCGGATCGTCGCGGAAGAACCATACCCAGAGCAGCACCCAGGCGAGGCTCAGAAGCCCCACCACGACGAAGGAGCCGCGCCAGGAGAAGAGCGCGATGAGGCCGACGACGATCGCCGGGGTGAGCGCGTTGCCGATGCGGGCGAAGCAATGGGTGATGCCCTGGGCATAGCCCCAGTCGGCTTCCGGCAGCCAGCTCGTCATCGCCCGCGTCGCGGTCGGAAATGCCGCGCCTTCGCCGACCCCGAGCAGCAGGCGCACCAGGCGCAGGGAGAGGAACCCGCTGACCGCGCCGGTCAGGACCGTGGCGATGCAGACGATCAGGCCGCCGATGCCGAGGGTGAGCCGCGCGCCGAAGCGATCGCCGAGCCAGCCGCCGACGAGCTGGAACACCGTATAGGGAAGCGCGAAGGCGCCGAAGGCGATGCCGAGCTGCTCGTGGCTGAGGCCCAGGTCCTTCTGCACCAGCGGCGCCGCGGTCGAGACGTTCACGCGGTCGACGTAGTAGACGAGGTACATGAGGCAGAGCAGCCACAGCACGCGGTTGGCGACGGTCGGCCGGAAGTAGCGCTGCCAGCCCGGTCTCTCGCTTTCGCCCATGTGCTTCCTCGCCCGATGGACCCCGTGGTCGTCCTTCACTAGGCTAGCATCAATCGAGGAGCGCCGAATGGCGGGAATGGCGACGGATCTGCTGCAGGCAATCTGGACCGCGGCTGGCGGCGCGGCGGAGGGTGCCGCTGAGATCGAGGTCACCGGCGCCGGCAGCCTTCCCTCCGTCTTTGCCGTCACCGAGCTCGCAACCGCCGCGCTCGCCGCCGCCGGCCGGGCCGCGGCGGAGTTGATTGCCGCGCGCCACGGGCAACGCCCCTCCGCGCGGGTGGACAGGCGGCTCGCCTCGATGTGGTTCGGGACGTCGCTGCGTCCCACCGGGTGGAAGGTGCCGCCGACCTGGGACCCGATCGCCGGCGACTATCGGACCGCGGATGGTTGGATCAAGCTCCACACCAACGTGCCGGCGCATCGCAAGGCAGCGCTCGCCGTTCTCGGCGTCGCGGGCGAGAGGGACGCCGTCGCCGATGCCCTGATGACGTGGTCCGCCGACGCGCTGGAGGCCGCGATCGTCGCCAAAGGCGGCTGCGCGGCGGCGATGCGCAGCCTCGAGGATTGGCGCCGGCATCCCCAGGGCAGCGCCGTCGCCGCCGAGCCGTTGCTGCATCTCGAGACGACCGAGAGCGCGCCCGCGCCCGGCTGGGCGATTCCGCGCGACCGCCCGCTGACCGGCATCCGCGTGCTCGATCTCACCCGCATCCTCGCCGGCCCGATCGCGACGCGGTTCCTCGCCGGGCTCGGCGCCGATGTCCTGCGCATCGATCCGCCCTGGTGGGAGGAGCCCGGCATCGTGCCGGAAGTGACGCTGGGCAAGCGCTGCGCGCGCCTCGATCTGCGCGAGGAGGCGCAGCGGGCGCGGCTGCGGCAGCTCCTCGCCGAGGCGGACGTGATGGTGCATGGCTATCGGCCCGACGCGCTCGCGCGGCTCGGCCTCGATGCGGCGCGCCGCCGCGCGATCCGGCCCGGCCTCGTCGACGTCTCCCTCGACGCCTATGGCTGGACCGGTCCCTGGGCCGGCCGGCGCGGCTTCGACAGTCTCGTGCAGATGAGCAGCGGCATCGCCGATGCCGGCATGCGCCAGATGCAGCGCGACCGCCCGACGCCGCTGCCGGTGCAGGCTCTCGATCACGCGACCGGCTATCTGCTGGCGACGGCGGCGCTGCGCGGCCTCACGCAGCGGCTCGGGACCGGACGCGGATGGCAGGCGCGCGCCTCGCTGGCGCGGATGGCCGCGCTCCTCGTCGCCCATCCCGCCGATCCGAAGGCGGAGCCGATCCGGCCGGAGACATCCGAGGATCTCGCGGACGGCGTGGAGGCCACCGCCTGGGGTCCGGCCCGCCGGCTGCGGCCGCCGGTCATCATCGAGGGTGCCTCGCTGCGCTGGGACCAGCCGGCGGCGGCGCTCGGCAGCGCGGATCCGAGCTGGTGACAAGCGAGAGCAGGACATCGGCGCCGCAACGCCCTGATCTCCAACGCGTGTTGCAAGGGCCGGACTGGGGAAAAGTGGTCGGGCATGTCAGATTCGAACTGACGACCCCCAGCACCCCATGCTGGTGCGCTACCAGGCTGCGCTAATGCCCGACCGGGGTGACGGACTATAGGGACGGCGCGGCGCCGGTCAAGCCGCCCGCGCCGGCGCCAGCCCGATGCTACGGCCGCACCTTCCGCAGCATGTCGCGGAGCTCCACCAGCTCGCGGCGCAGCTCGCGCAGCAGCAGCCGGGTGTCGCCTTCCGCGAGTTCCGCCTCCAGCGGCTCCGGCTCCGGCAGTGCCACCTCCGGCGCCTCGACGCCTTTGAGCGCGCCCTCGCGCAGCAGGCGCTGCACGCCCTTGATGGTGTAGCCGTCCTCGTAGAGGCATTGCCGGATCCGGCGCAGCAGCATCACGTCTTCCGGCCGGTAGTAGCGCCGCCCACCGCCGCGCTTCAGCGGGCGGATCTGGGCGAACTTCGATTCCCAGAAGCGCAGCACGTGCTGGGGTACCGCGAGCTCCTGCGCCACCTCGCTGATGGTGCGGAACGCCGCGGCGGATTTCGGCTGCCGCCGGTTATCGTAGAGGCCGGCCATTGCCGGCTACTCGGCAGCGGTCTTGGGCGCAGGGCTGCCGCTGAGCGCGGCGTTGATCTGGTCCTTGAGGACGTGCGAGGCACGGAACACCAGCACCCGGCGAGGCTGGATCGGAACTTCCATTCCGGTCTTAGGATTGCGGCCTACGCGCTTGCCTTTCTTGCGAACCGTGAAGCTGCCGAAGGAGGAGATCTTGACGATCTCGCCGCGCGCCAGCGCGTTGGCCATCTCGTTCAGCACGGTCTCCACCAGCATCGCCGACTCGTTCCGCGACAGCCCCACTTCCTGGTAGACGGCCTCGCTGAGCTGCGCCCGCGTCACGGTCTGGCCGGCCATTGCCGCTCTCCCTGTCTTATCGTTGATAAGACACTTTAACGTGGACGGGAAAATCCGTCAATTACAGTAAGTTGGGAAAAGTTGTTGAAGTGGCCGGCGGCGGCCGGCGCTACCAGCGCACCAGGCTGGCGCCCCAGGTGAGACCGCCGCCCATGGCTTCCAGCAGCACCAGATGGCCGCGCTTGATGCGGCCGTCGCCGCAGGCCTGGGCCAGCGCCAGCGGCACCGAGGCGGCGGAGGTGTTGGCGTGGCGGTCGATGGTGATCACCACCTTCTCCAGCGGCAGCCCCAGCTTCTTGCCCATCCCCTCGATGATCCGGCGATTGGCCTGGTGCGGCACCAGCCAGTCGATATCGCGCCCGCTGTAGCCGTTGGCCTCCAAGGCCTCGTCCACCACCTCGGCCAGGCGCTGCACCGCGTGGCGGAACACCTCCCGCCCCTCCATGCGCAGGAAGCCCGCGGTGCCGGTCGTCGACGGCCCGCCGTCGACGTAGAGGAGGTTGTAGTTGGCGCCGTCCGAATGGAGATGCGTCGAGAGAATGCCGCGCGCCTTGCGCGGGTCGCCCGCGAGCGGCACGCCGCGCAGCACCACCGCGCCGGCGCCGTCGCCGAACAGCACGCAGGTGTTGCGGTCCTGCCAGTCGAGAATGCGCGAGAACGTCTCGGCGCCGATCACCAGCGCGGTGCGCGCCTGGCCGGCGCGGATCAGCGCGTCGGCGGTGGCGAGCGCGTAGATGAACCCGGTGCAGACCGCCTGCACGTCGAAGGCGGCGCCGCGCGCGCCCATGCCGAGCGCCGCCTGCACCTTGGTGGCGGTGGCCGGAAACGTGTGGTCGGGCGTGGCGGTGGCGAGCACGATCAGATCGAGATCGCCGCCGCTCATGCCGGCGGCCTTCAGCGCCGCCCGCGCCGCGGCGATCGCGAGGTCGGAGGTGAGCTCGCCCACCGCCGCCACATGGCGCTGCCGGATCCCGGTGCGCTGCACGATCCATTCGTCGGAGGTGTCGAGACGCGCCGCGAGCTCGGCGTTGCTGACGATCTTCTCCGGCAGGTAGCCGCCGCAGCCGACGATCTCCGAGCGGATGGCCATGTCAGACCGCGGCGGAATGGGGCTTCTCCGCGGCGGCGGCGTGCGCGTGGAGGCGCGCCAGCTCGTCATGGATCTTGTCGAGGAAGCCGTTCGCCTTCATGTCGACGGCGACAGCGATCGCGTTGGCGAAGCCCAGCGCATCGGCGCCGCCATGGCTCTTCACCGCGATGCCCTGCAGGCCCAGGAAGACGGCGCCGTTGTAGCGGCGGGGATCGAGCCGCTCGCGCAGCTTGCCGAGCGCGCCGCGGGCGAAGAGATATCCCACGCGGCCGAGGAAGGAATAGCGGAACGCGGAGCGGAAGAAATCGACGCAGAGCTTCACCGTGCCTTCGGCGGTCTTCAGCGCGACATTGCCCGTGAAGCCGTCGGTCACCACGACGTCCACCGTTCCCGCCGCGATATCGTCGCCCTCAACGAAGCCGTAGAAGCTGAGCGGCGAGAAGGTGTCGCGCAGCCGTGCCGCCGCCTCGCGCACCGCATCGTTGCCCTTGAGCTCCTCGGAGCCGACGTTGAGCAGACCCACCACCGGCTGCGCGAGGCCCAGCACGGTGCGCGCGAAGACGTCGCCGAGGAGCGCGAACTGCACGAGGTTGTCGGCATCGCACTCGACGTTGGCGCCGAGATCGAGCATCACGCTCTCGCCGCGCCGGGTCGGGAAATAGGACGCGATCGCCGGCCGGTCGATGCCCGGCACGGTCTTGAAGACGAACTTCGACATCGCCATCAGCGCGCCGGTGTTGCCGGCGGAGACGACGCAGTCCGCCTTGCCGTCGGCGACCGCGTCGATCGCGAGGCGCATGCTGGAGCGCCGGCCGCCGCGCAGCGCCTGGGACGGCTTGGCGTCGCCGCTCACCGCCTCGTCGGTATGGTGGATCGAGGAGCGCCCATGCAGCCGCTTGTACTTGGCGATCAGCGGGCGGATCCGGCTCTCGTCGCCGAACAGCTGGAAATGCACCTTGGGGAATCGCTTCAGCGCGATGTGCGCGCCACGCACCACCATCTCCGGCGCGTGATCGCCGCCCATGGCATCGAGCGCGATGACCATCCCCTCGGCCACAGGCGTCGGAGCCTCCCCGGCTTCAGACCCTAAACGTTCTCCGCCGCCACCGCGACGACCTCGCGGCCGTCATAGTGGCCGCAGGCGGCGCAGACGTGGTGCGGCCGCTTCAGCTCGCCGCAGTTCGGACACTCGGCGTAGGCGCTCGGCTTCAGCGCATGATGGGCGCGGCGCATGTTACGACGCGACTTGGAGGTCTTCTTTTTCGGAACGGCCATGGGTACGACTCACAATTGGAGGAAGGCCCCTAAGGGCCGCTGGTAAGTAGCCAAAATCCGCCTTGGTGGCAACCTCATAACCCCGTTAACCCTCCGCCGGCCCTTCTCCCGCCGAGCCGGCCGGACCGGCGCTGCCAGGGAGGCTGGCGCCCTCGGCGCGGGGGTAGGGATCGAGCGCCAGGGCCAGCTGCTGGGCCACCGCCTCGCCGATGTCGATGGCGCTGCCGTCGAAGGGCTCGATGATCTCGGAATCGAGGTCCATCAGCACCTCCTCCGCCGACCCGGTGGGGCCGTAAAGCAGGGTAAAGGGCTCCTGGACGCTGCTGCGGACCGGCTCCAGGGTCACCACGCAGGCCTGCACCACCTCGGCGCTGAGCTCGCCGCTGACCTCCACCAGCTCGCGGGAAGTCCGTCTGAGCCGCACCTCCGCCTCCAGCCGGTCGAGGGCCAGCAGATCGAATCGGCGCGCCAGCGCCTCCCGCTCCGCGGGCTCGGCGACGATCCGGTAGACCGCCTCGAGAGCCCCCAGCCGGGCGAGCTCGACGCGGCGGGAGAATTCAGGCGCGGCCGGCGCCGGCGGCGATTTCATCCGGTCGCCTCCGGCGCAACCGCCGTCTCGGTCGCCTCGAAGCGGAGTTCGCCCGCCAGCAGAGCCGCCGCCGGCTGCGCTGCCAGAACCGCGCGCTGGCGGCGCAGATAGCGGCCCATGGCGGCAACCGCCTCCTCGCCAGGCGCCGCGACGGTGCCGTAGAGATTGCGCCGGAGCGCCGCCGCGAGCGCCCCCTCGCCCTGCTCCAGACCCTGCTCGTAGGCGCGCACCCGGCCCATGAAGGCCTCCGCCATCGCCTTCACCCGGCGGCCGACGCCGAGGTCGGCAACGCCCATTTCCCGGAGCGAGCGATCCATATCCGCGAACAGCCGGTCGTAGAGCGCCTGGGCGAACTCGGCGCTGGCCGGCCGGTCGGCTTTGAGGCGATGCAGCACCAGGAACGCGTGCAGCGCCAGGGTCTCGAAACGGCCGTCGAGGGTGTCGGGAACGCCGAGCGCGGCGAAGAACAGCGGCGCCCGCGCCTGCTCGACGATCGCGGCATAGGCAAGCTCCACGCCGCGCTGCTCGCGTCGCGCCCGACCGCTGAACGCCCGGCCACTGAACAAGGAGGCTAATGCCACGGTATTACCTCGCCCGCGCGCCCTTGCCGCAGCCGATTGACAGGTTCTCGGCCAGCGGTGCAAGGTCCGGCACGAACAATCCGGTTGGGGATCTCAGCGCATCGCGCGGCCGGGAATTGACGGGAACCATGATAGGCCTGCCTCGTTTCTGCACCCTGACGCTCGCCGCGGGCGGCCTGGCCGCCGCTCTTGGCGCCTGTCAGGCCACCATCGACCAGCGCGGCAACCTGCCGCCGCCCGACGCCATCAGTCAGATCAAGCCCGGCAGCACCGATCGGGCGACGGTCACCCGGCTCATCGGCTCGCCCTCGAGCGTCGCCAGCTTCGATCCGAATACCTGGTACTATATCAGCGCGAAATCAAAGGAGCTTGCGTTCTTCCGGCCGCAGATTATCGACCAGCAGGTCATCGTCATCACCTTCGACAAGGACGGCGTGGTGAGCGACATGCGCAAGCTCGGCCAGGACGACGCCACCACCATCGAGCCGGTCGCCCGCACCACCCCGGCGCCGGGCAAGGAGCTCTCCTTCATCGAGCAGCTGCTCGGCAACTTCGGCCGCTTCAATCCCGGCAGCGGCACCAGCACCGCCGGAAAGGGCGCCGGCGGCACCAACGGTCCGTGATCGCCGCCTGAGCGGAACGGGCGGAATGCGCCGGCGCATCCCGCCCCTCGCCGTCTCGGCCGCTACGCCAGCGCCGCCAGGATCGCCAGCAGCAGGATGGCCACGATGTTGGTGATCTTGATCATCGGGTTGACCGCGGGACCGGCGGTGTCCTTGTAGGGATCGCCGACGGTGTCGCCGGTCACCGCGGCCTTGTGGGCGTCCGAGCCCTTGCCGCCGTGATGGCCTTCCTCGATGTACTTCTTCGCGTTGTCCCAGGCGCCGCCGCCCGAGGTCATGGAGATCGCGACGAAGAGGCCGGTGACGATGGTGCCGAGCAGCATGGCGCCCACGGAGCTGAAGGCCGCGCCACGCCCGCCGATCGCCCAGATCACGAGATAGAGCACCACCGGCGCCAGCACCGGCAGCAGCGACGGCACGATCATCTCCTTGATCGCCGCCTTGGTGAGGAGGTCGACGGCGCGGCCGTAATCGGGCTTGCCGGTCCCCTCCATGATGCCCTTGATCTCCTTGAACTGCCGGCGCACCTCGATGACGACCGAGCCGGCGGCGCGGCCGACCGCGGTCATGCCCATCGCCCCGAAGAGATAGGGCAGCAGCCCGCCGATCAGCAGGCCGACCACGACGTAGGGACTCTGCAGCTGGAAATCGACGACGACGTTCGGGAAGTAATGCTGGAGGTCGTTGGTGTAGGCGGCGAACAGCACCAGCGAGGCGAGGCCCGCCGAGCCGATCGCGTAGCCCTTGGTCACCGCCTTGGTGGTGTTGCCGACGGCGTCGAGCGCGTCGGTGATCTTGCGCACGTCCTTCGGCAGGTCCGCCATCTCGGCGATGCCGCCGGCGTTGTCGGTGACGGGGCCATACGCGTCGAGCGCCACCACCATGCCGGCGAGCGCCAGCATCGTGGTCGCGGCGACGGCGATGCCGAAGAGGCCGGCGACGAGATAGGCGACGATGATGCCGGCGCAGATCACCACGACCGGCGCCGCGGTCGCTTCCATCGAGACCGCGAGGCCCTGGATGACGTTGGTGCCATGACCGGTGACCGAGGACTGCGCGATCGAGCGCACCGGGCGGTAGACCGTCGAGGTGTAGTACTCGGTGATCCAGACCAGGAGGCCGGTGACGGCGAGGCCCACGAGGGCGCAGACGAAGAGATCGCCGCCGGTCACCACCGTCTTGTTCACCATGGCGAGCGCGCCGCCGAAGCCCACCAGCTGCGAGATGACGATCGCGATGGCGACCGCCGACAGCACGCCGGCGACGATCAGGCCCTTGTAGAGCGCGCCCATGATGCTCTGGCTGGCGCCCAGGCGGACGAAGTAGGTGCCGATGATCGAGGTGACGATGCAGACCGCGCCGATCGCCAGCGGCAGCAGCATCATGGTGTCGCGCGCGGCGCCCTCGAAGAAGATCGCCGCCAGCAGCATGGTGGCGACCACCGTCACCGCATAGGTCTCGAAGAGATCGGCGGCCATGCCGGCGCAGTCGCCCACGTTGTCGCCGACATTGTCGGCGATGACGGCGGGGTTGCGCGGATCATCCTCGGGAATTCCCGCCTCGACCTTGCCGACGAGGTCGGCACCGACGTCGGCGCCCTTGGTGAAGATGCCGCCGCCGAGGCGCGCGAAGATCGAGATCAGCGAGGCGCCGAAGGAGAGCGCCACCAGCGCTTCGACGATCGGCCGCACATCGCCCGCCGGCAGCGTCGCCTTGAGGAAGGCGTAATAGACGGAGACGCCGAGCAGGCCCAATCCCACCACCAGCATGCCGGTGACGGCGCCGGCGCGGAACGCGAGCGCGAGGCCGGCACCGAGACCGGTTCGCGAGGCCTGCGCCGTACGCACGTTGGCGCGCACCGAGATGTTCATGCCGATATAGCCGGTGGCGCCCGAGAGCACGGCGCCCACCAGGAACCCGAGGCCGACGCGCCAGCCCAAGGTCACCGTGAGGATGATGAGGACCACGATGCCGGCGAGCGCGATGGTGCGGTACTGCCGGTTGAGATAGGCGCGGGCGCCTTCCTGGACGGCGGCCGCGATCTGCTGCATCCGCTCGGTTCCGGCGTCGGCCTTCATCACGGACATGGCCGTGACGATGCCGTACACCACCGCGAGCAGGCCGCTCGCCACGATGAGCCAATAGCCCAGGTTCATTGGTCTTTTTCCTCTGGAATCGAGTGAGCGCGTCCCTGGGTCCCCCGGGACAAAAGGCGGCCGAACATGCCAGAAGACTACCGCCCTGGCAACCGCAAGGGCGCCGCAGGGGCTCAGGCGACCTTGGGCCTTTCGAAAAGCTGCAGAATGAGCACCTGCCTCACCACACCCGGACCAAGGATACGGTCGGCGACCCGCATCAGCCGGGCCTTGATGATGGGCGGCTGGGCGATGCGCTCGGCGCTGGCGCGCTGGGCGAAGAGCCCGTAGAGCTCCTGGAAGAAGGCATCCATCAGCACCGCCTCCTTCTTCTTGACGTCCTCCAGAGTCTTGCCCTTGCCGAGCTCGAGCCCGATGCCGACCGAGACGGTGCGCGTGACGTTCCCGCCTTCGATGACGGGGATGACGAAGAGCGGCACCGTCACATAAGCCGGCGCGCCGGGCGCCGGCTTGATTCCGGGCGGCGCATTGGGATCGTCCTTCTTGGGCGCTTCCTCCTTGTGCTCCGGCGTCTCCCGCTCGACCGCCATGGCCGGCGGGCACGCGGCGGCGAGCGCGCCCAGCACGACGCCCAAGGCAAGCCCGCGGAGGCGCCATGATCTAGAAATGGCGATAGCCCGCCTCCCCGATCGGGATCGCGCTCCCCTTGGCGTCGACGACCCGGACCGCGGTGCCGGAATCGATGCGGCCGACCCGCGTCACTGGGACCCCCGCCTGATCGCCGGCGCCCAGGATCGCTTCCTCGGCGGCGGGCGGCGCGGTCAGCAGCAGCTCGTAATCGTCGCCGACCGCGAGGGCCGCCATCAGCAGCGCCGGCTCCGCCGCGATCGCCGAGCGCGCCGCGGGCGACAGCGGCAGCCGCGCCGCCTCCACCACCGCGCCGACATGGGACGCCTCGCAGATATGGCCGAGATCCGCCACGAGACCGTCCGAGACATCCATCATCGCGTGGGCGAGCCCCGCGAGCCGGCGGCCGAGCGTGAGGCGCGGCCGCGGCAGGCGGTAGCGGTCGACGAGGAAGTCGTGCGCCGCCTTGTCGAGACGCGCCAGCTCGCCGCGGATCGCCTTGAGGCCAAGCGCGCCGTCGCCCAGCGTGCCGGAAACGAAGACGAGGTCGCCGGCGCGGGCGCCGCTGCGCAGCGGCGCCTTGCCCGCCGCGACGCGGCCGATCGCCGCCACCGAGAGCGTGACCGGGCCCGGCGTGGCGACGGAATCGCCGCCCATGAGACCGATGCCGAATTCCTTCTGGTCGGCGGCGAGACCGGCGGCAAAACGCTCGAGCCAGGCCTCGTCGCGCTCGCGCGGCAGCGCCGTGGTGAGGAGATAGCCCACCGGCTCGGCGCCCTTGCCGGCGAGGTCCGAGAGATTGACCCGGAGCAGCTTCTGCGCCACCTGCTCCGGCGGATCGTCCGGCAGGAAATGCACGCCCTCGACGATGGCGTCGGTCTTGAGGACGTATTGCGCGCCGGGCGGGCCCGGGATCAGCGCGACGTCGTCCTGCAGGCCCAACGCCTCGGGAGCCGCCAGCGGCGCGAAGAACCGCGCGATGCGCTCGAACTCACCGAGCCTGGGGATCGCCATCGCGGGCGCTCCGGGCGAGACCTTCCGGCCGGAGCGTGCGCGCGATGCGGTCGAGCACGCCATTCACCATGCCCGGCTCCTTCCCCTCGTAGAAGGCATGGGCGATCTCGACGTATTCGTTGATGATCACCGGCGCCGGCACATCCGTCCGCGCGAGGAGCTCATAGGCGCCGGCACGCAGGATCGCGCGCAGCACGTTCTCCAGCCGCGGCAGCGGCCAGTCCGCCGGCAGCGCCGCCGAGATCGCGCCGTCGACCTCGGCGCGCCGCTCGCTGACGCCGCCGACGAGGTCGCCGAAGAAGCCGCGATCCGCCTCCGCGTAGCGGTCGCCGTCGATCTCCTGGCCGAGCCGGTGCGCGGTGAACTCCGCCACCACGGATTTCGGATCGCCGCCGGTGAGCTCGATCTGATAGAGCGCCTGCACGGCGGAAAGACGCGCCAGGCCGCGCCGGCCCGCGCCAGCCGCCCGCTCCGCCTTCGCCGCCGGCTCGCTCATCGCCGCACCAGTCCGAAATGCCGCTTCAGCTCGATCATCGCGAGGCAGGCGCGCGCCGCCTCGCCGCCCTTGTTCTTGCGCTCGACGCTCGCCCGCGCCAGCGCCTGCGCCTCGTTCTCCACCGTCAGGATGCCGAACCCGATGGCGAGGTTGCGGGAGAGCGCCAGATCCTGCAGCCCGCGGGCGCTCTCGCCGCAGACGTAGTCATAGTGCGTCGTCTCGCCGCGGATGACGCAGCCGAGCGCGAGGAAGCCGTCGAAGGTCGCGCCGCCGACGCCGCGGTTGGCCGCCTCGGCGGCGTAGCGGATCGCCGCCGGAATCTCGAAGGCGCCGGGCACGGTGAAGCGCTCATGGGTGGCGCCCGCCTCCTCCAGCGCCGCCAGCGCGCCCTTCAGCAGCTCGTCGGAGATATGCGGATAGTACCGCGCCTCCACGATCATGATGTGCGGGTTCGCCGGCATCACTTGCCTCCGGCGCCGTCGATCGGCCGCTGGTCCACCACCGTCAGCCCATACCCCTCGAGACCGACGATGGTCCGCCGCGTGTTGGAAAGGAGAATCATGTCGCGCACGCCGAGGTCGAGCAGGATCTGCGCGCCGATGCCGTAGTCGCGCAGCGCCGGCACCCGCTCGGCGCCCTGCGCCATCAGCCGGCGCACGCGGTCGGAAAGCGCGGTCGGCGTCGGCTCGCGGATCAGCACGGCGACGCCGCGGCCGGCGCGCGCGATCGTCTCGAGAGAGGCCTGCAGGATGCCGCCGCGGCCGCGCGCCCGGGAGCCGAGAACGTCGTCGAGCACGTTGAGCGCGTGCATGCGCACCAGTACCGGCTCCGGCGTCGAGACATCGCCCTTCACCAGCGCGATGTGCTCGGCGTAAGTCACCCCGTTCACGTAGACGATCATGTGAAACGTGCCGCCGTAGTCGCTCTCGAACTCGGTCTCGAGCTTGCGCTCGATGATGCGGTCGTGCCGGCGGCGGTAGGCGATGAGGTCGGCGATGGTCGCGACCTTGAGGCCGTGCAGCTGCGCGAAGGCGATGAGATCGTCGCGCCGCGCCATGGTACCGTCGTCGTTCATGATCTCGCAGATGACGCCGGACGGGTTGAGCCCGGCCAAGCGCGCGATGTCGACCGCCGCCTCGGTATGGCCGGTGCGCACCAGCACGCCGCCGTCCCGCGCCATCAGCGGAAAGACGTGACCGGGCGTCACGATGTCGCCCGGACCCTTGGTGGGATCGATGGCGGTGGCGACAGTGCGCGCGCGGTCGGGCGCCGAGATGCCGGTGGTGACGCCCTCGCGGGCCTCGATCGACACCGTGAAGGCGGTGGAGAGGCGGGACGCGTTCTGCTGCGGCATCAGCGGGATCTGCAGCTGCTGCACCCGCTCGCGCGTCAGCGCCAGGCAGATCAGGCCGCGGCCGTGCTTGGCCATGAAGTTGATGACGTCCGGCGTCGCCATCTGCGCGGGAATCACCAGGTCGCCCTCGTTCTCGCGCTCCTCGTCGTCGACCAGGATGAACATGCGGCCGTTGCGCGCCTCCTCGATGATCTCCGCGATCGGCGAGGTCACCTCGATGAAGCTCATGCCAGCCCCTTTCCCATCAGGCGCGCGACGTAGCGGGCGATGAGGTCGATCTCGAGATTGACGGGATCGCCCGGCTGGAGGCCACCCAGCGTCGTCACGGCCTGCGTATGGGGGATGATATTGACGCCGAAGCGCGTCGCCGTCACCTCGTTAACCGTAAGCGAGATGCCGTCCACCGCCACCGATCCCTTGCCGGCGATGCCCGGCGCCAGCGCCTCCGGCGCCTCGAAAACCATGCGGACCGAGCCGCCTTCCGGGCGCCGCTCGACGAGCCGGCCGACGCCGTCCACATGCCCTGCGACCAAATGTCCGCCGAGTTCGTCGCCGAACCGGAGCGAGCGCTCGAGATTGACCGGCGTGCCGACCTGCCAGCGCCCCACCGTGGAGCGGGCGCGCGTCTCCGCCGAGACCTCGACCCGGAACCAGCCGGGCCCGCTGGCGACCGCCGTGAGGCACACGCCCGAGCAGGCGATGGAGGCGCCGATGGCAATGCCGGCGGTGTCGTAGGCGGTGGCGATCTCATAGGCGGTGTCGGCGCCCGGCAGCACCGCGCGCACGCGGCCGAGATCGGTGATGATGCCCGTGAACATGGGGCGGTACCCTAAGGGTTTGCGACCGCCGGGACAATCTTTAGGCGGCTCAGCGCCTTGCGGTTGAGAGCTGGCTAGCTTGCGCCTGACCGCTCCGCCCAGTTGCGAAAGGCCGCCGCCGTCTGATCGTCCGCCGGGAAGAAGCACTCGATGCGGATCTCCTGCAGCGTGACGTCCTGCGGCGTGCCGAGAGTGGCGATGGTGGTGAAGAGCCGGAGCGACGTCACGTCCTTGCGGAAGTGCATGGCCAGCACCGGCGCCAGCGGATCGTCGAGCGAGGGCGGCTCGGAGAGCGCGGGAATTCCGGGATAGGCGAGCAGGCGCCGCAGCAACGCCGCGGTCTCCGGCGTGCCGTCGGCGAGCGCGTCCGCCTGCACGCCGCGGAGGAAATAGCGGGCAACCTCCTCCCAGTTCGCGATCAGCGGCCGCAGCCCCTCCGGCGAGATCAGAGCATCCGCGAGATTGACCCCGCCGCCGGCGGGTGCCTCCGCCGGCGCCGGTCCGGTGAGGAACTCGACGAGGCGTGCTGCCCCCTTGTTCGCGCGCAGCAGGTTCCAGCGCCGGTCTACGACGAAGCCGGGGAACGGCTCCTGCTGCGCCAGCATGACGTCGAGGGCACGGTTGACCAGCGCCAGCTCCGGCGCCGAGAGATCGCTCTCGCGCCAGACCGGCGCGAAGCCGGCGGCGAGCAGCAGCGTGTTCTGCTGCCGGAGCGGCACGTCGAGGGCGGCGGCGAGCCGCAGCACCATTTCGCGACTCGGCGTCGCGCGCGCGGATTCGAGGAAACTCAGATGCCGCTGCGAGGTCTCCGCCTCGCCGGCGAGCGCCAGCTGCGAGAGGCCGCGCCGCTCGCGCCACCAGCGCAGCTGGCCGCCGAAGCCCGCGGTCATTTCGCCTCCAGGACCATCTGGGTCTGCATGACCACGGCGACCAGGCGGCCCGCTTCCATCGTCACCCGCGTCTGCCAGACCTGGGTGCGGCGGCCGCGGTGCACCGGCGTCGCCTCGCCGAGCAGGCGCGCGCCGAGAGGTGCCGCCGCCAGGAAGTTGGTCTTGGATTCGAGGGTGGTGGTGCCGGCGCCCTCCGGCAGGTTGAGCACGGTGCCGGCAGCACCCAGCGTGTCGGCAAACGCCATGATGGCGCCGCCATGGGCGACCGCGGCGCTGGTGCAGAGCGCCTCGCGCACCATCATCTCCGCCGTCACGCGCTCGCGCGAGGCCGTCAGGTAGCGGATCCCCAGGGTCTCGGCGAACGGGAGCCGAAACTGCCGCAGGCGCTCGAGCTCGTCCATGGCCACCTTCCCCGCTGCCCAGCTTTCGCCGGCCCCGGCTGCCCGGCAATTCCCTCGGACGTAATCAGACCCACTCAGCGCGGCCGGCGGAAGCTCTCCAGGAGATCGGCGCCAAGCGCCTCCGCGGCGATCCGCTCGAAGCGCGGCGCCGCCGCCAGCGTCGCGATCCCGAAGGCGGTCACCGCGGGAACGCCGTCGCCGCCGATGAGGCTCGGCGCCCGGAACCAGTCGACACGGTCGACGAGGTCGGCGCGCAGCAGCGCCGCCGCCAGCGTCGCGCCGCCCTCCACCAGCACGCGGGTGAGGCCGCGCTTGCCGAGCTCGTGCATCGCCTGGCCCAGATCCACCGTCTCGCCGTCGGCGCGCACCTCGATCAGCTCGACGCCGCAGTCGCGGAAGGCGCGATGGCGCGCCGGCGCGTCGCCTTTGAGCGTGATGAACCAGGTCGGCACGCGCTGCGCCTCCGCCACCACCTTGGCGGTCAGCGGCACGCGCAGCCGGCCGTCGACGATGATGCGCACCGGCGAGCGTTCGGCGAGACCCGGCAGCCGGCAGGTGAGCTCGGGGTCGTCCGCCAGCACGGTGTTGCTGCCGACCATCACCGCGTCGTGGCGCGCCCGCAGCAGATGCGCGCGATCCCGCGCGCGCTCGCCGGTGATCCAACGGCTCTCGCCCTCGGCGGTGGCGATGCGGCCGTCGAGCGTGGTGGCGAGCTTCAGGGTGACCAGCGGCCGCCCCTCCTGGATGCGACGGAAGAAGCCCTCGTTGAGCGCCGTCGCCGCTTCCGCCTCGATGCCCATGGTGACCTCGATGCCGGCGTCGCGCAGCCGCGCCACGCCGCGGCCGGAGACGCGCGGATCGGGATCCTCCACCGGCACCACCACGCGGCTGACGCCGGCGGCGATCAGCGCCTCGGTGCAGGGCGGCGTCTTGCCCCAATGGTTGCAGGGCTCGAGGCTCACATAGGCGGTGGCGCCGCGGGCGGCCGCGCCGGCGCGCTGCAGCGCCTCGGTCTCGCCATGCGGCCGCCCGCCCGGCTGGGTCCAGCCGCGCCCGACCACCGCGCCGTCCTTCACCAGCACGCAGCCGACGGTGGGGTTGGGCCATACGGAGCCGAGGCCGCGGCGGGCGAGCCCGAGCGCCGCCCGCATATGTGCGAGATCCGACATGCTGTCCGCTACTCGTTACTGATCGCCACTACTCGCCGTCGGCGCTGATCCTGCCGACGAACTCGCCGAAATCCTTCGCCTCGCGGAAATTGCGGTAGACCGAGGCGAAGCGCACATAGGCCACCTGGTCGAGGCTCGCCAGGGATTCCATCACCAGGCCGCCGATCATGTCGCTCGGAATCTCGGTCTCGCCGGAGCTCTCGAGCTGGCGCACGATGGAGTTGATCACGCGCTCGACGCGCTCGGGCTCGACCGGCCGCTTGCGCAACGAGATGTGGATCGAGCGCGCGAGCTTGTCGCGGTCGAAGGGCTCGCGCTGGCCGTTCTTCTTCACCACCGTGAGCTCGCGCAGCTGCACCCGCTCGAAGGTGGTGAAGCGCGCCGCGCAGTTGGGACAGAAGCGCCGCCGCCGGATCGCCGCCCGGTCCTCGGTCGGCCGCGAATCCTTCACTTGAGTATCCTCGCAGCCGCAGAACGGACAGCGCATGTTCCCCTCCTCCTGGTCTTGTTCGTCTTGTTGTTGTCGCCCCTGGTGCTTTTCTTAGAGTCCCGGATAGACCGGGAAACGCTGGCAGAGCGCGCCCACCTTGCGCCTGACCGCTGCCTCCACCGCCGCATTGCCGCCCTCGCCGTTCGCCTGCAGCCCGTCCAGCACCTCGGCGATCAGCAGCCCGACCTCGCGGAACTCCGCCTGGCCGAAGCCGCGCGTGGTCGCCGCCGGGCTGCCGAGGCGGATGCCGGATGTCACCATCGGCTTCTCCGGATCGAAGGGAATGCCGTTCTTGTTGCAGGTGATGCCGGCGCGCTCCAGCGCCTGCTCGGCGACCCGGCCGGTGGTCTTCTTCGGCCGGAGATCGACCAGCAGCAGATGGGAATCCGTGCCGCCGGAGACGATGGCGAGGCCGCGCTCCGCCAGCGTCGCCGCCAGGGTCTTCGCGTTGTCGACGACGGCGCGCGCGTAGACCTTGAACTCCGGCCGCAGCGCCTCGGCGAAGCAGATCGCCTTGGCGGCGATCACGTGCATCAGCGGCCCGCCCTGCAAGCCCGGGAATATCGCGCTATTGATCTTCTTGCCGATCTCCTCGTCGTTGCTGAGGATCATACCGCCGCGCGGGCCGCGGAGCGTCTTGTGCGTCGTCGTGGTGACGACATGGGCATGCGGCAGCGGGCTCGGAAACACGCCGCCGGCGACGAGGCCGGCGAAATGCGCCATGTCCACCATGAGAAGGGCGCCGACCGCGTCGGCGATCTCGCGGAAGCGCTTGAAGTCGATGCTGCGCGGATAGGCGGAGCCGCCGGCGATGATCATCTTCGGCTTCTCCGCCTGGGCGACGCGCTCGACCTCGTCGAGATCGATGAGCGCATCCTGGCGCCGGACGCCGTAGTGGACGGCGCGGAACCACTTGCCGGAGAGGTTGGGCGGCGCGCCATGGGTCAGATGGCCGCCGGCGGCAAGCGACATGCCGAGGATGGTGTCGCCGGGCTTCATCAGCGCCAGCAGCACGCCCTGGTTCGCCTGCGAGCCGGAATGCGGCTGCACGTTGGCGAACTTGCAGTCGAACAGCTGCTTGGCGCGGTCGATCGCCAGCTGCTCGGCGATGTCGACGAACTCGCAGCCGCCGTAATAGCGCCGGCCCGGATAGCCCTCGGCGTATTTGTTGGTGAGCACCGAGCCCTGCGCCTCCAGCACGGCGCGCGAGACGATGTTCTCCGAGGCGATCAGCTCGATCTGGTCGCGCTGGCGGCCGAGCTCCTGGCGGAGCGCCGCGTCGATCTCGGGGTCGCTCTCGGCGACGCCGGCGGTGAAGAAGCCGCTCTCGGCGGCAGGCTTGGCACGGGGGCTGTTCAGGGACATCGACGATCCAGTGGTTAAGAGCGCGACTACGACATCTTGGCGATCCGCCGCGAATGGCGGCCGCCCTCGAATTGGGTGCCGAGGAAGATCTTGAGGCAGTCCTTGGCGACTTCGGTGCCGACGACACGGCCGCCCAGCGCCAGCACGTTGGCGTCGTTGTGCTGGCGGGCGAGGCGGGCGGTGGTGACATCATGGCAGACCGCGGCGCGCACGCCGCGATGGCGGTTGGCGGCGATCGCGATGCCGATGCCGGTGCCGCAGACGAGGACGCCGCGCGCCGCCCGGCCGCTCTCGATCGCCCGCGCGAGGGCGGCGGCGAAGTCGGGATAATCCACCGATTCCAGGCTGTTGGTGCCGAGATCGAGGACCTCGAAGCCAAGCGCGGTGATCTCCGGGATCAGCAGGGTCTTCAGATCGTAGCCGCCGTGATCGGCGGCGATCGCAATCATCTCGGCCATGGTGCCTGAACGTCCTCGGTCGGGGCCCCGACTCTACCAAATCTCGGGGCCCGGCGCGAGCATGCCACCACCGCTCGCGTGCCTGCCGGTCTCAGCTCCCCCGTGCCGATCGCCCCGGGCGCGACTTGGCGCCCGGGCGCCCGCTACTCTATTCGACCGGGCGTCAGCCGAAAAACTGCGCAGTTGCGGGCGGGTTTTATTAAGGACGGTCTGATGTTTCATTGACAAGGACAGTTCTCCCTGCCTAGCTTTACGTAAAAGGGCCAGGATTGACTTGAGGGGCGGGGTAATGACCGAACAGATACCGGGCAAGACGGCCGAAGACCATTTGCTGCGGATGACGGCTGATGTCGTCGCCGCCTATGTCAGCAACAACGCGCTGCCGACCGCCCAGCTGCCGGATTTCATCGCCTCGATCTATGCCTCCCTGCGCACCCTCGACCACCGGCAGGAGACCGGCGAGACCAGCGCCCTCAAGCCGGCGGTTCCCATCCGCAAGTCGATCACGCCGGATTACCTCGTCTGTCTCGAGGACGGCAAGAAGCTCAAGATGCTGAAGCGGCATCTGCGCTCCACCTACAACATGACGCCGGACGACTACCGCCAGAAATGGAGCCTGCCGCCGGACTACCCGATGGTTGCGCCGAACTATGCCGAGCAGCGCTCCGCCTTCGCCAAGAAGATCGGCCTCGGCCGCGGCACCGGCCGCCGCGCGGCGCGCGCCAAGAAGTAAGAACGGCGTTCAGCCGGGGGGTGCGGCCGGGCGCATCCAAGTCTGAAACCAGTCGGCGACGCCGGCTTGGCTCAGCC
>DATKPX010000186.1:0-5819 GCA_035523855.1 Allostellaceae bacterium | reverse complement strand
TGCCGAACCCGCTGGCGCCGCCGCCGGGCTGCCGTTTCCATCCGCGCTGCCCCTTCGCCGGCCCCGAATGCCGCGTGGAGGAGCCCGTCTTGCGCGCGCTCGCCCCCGGCCATCTCGCCGCCTGCCTCAAGGCGCCCCTCGCGGAGGCTGCGTGACGGCGCCGCCGCTCCTCGAGGTGCAAGGGCTGGTCAGGCATTTCCGCCGCCCCGGCGGCCTCTTCGGCGGCAAGGGCGGTGCGGTCAGGGCGGTGGACGGCATCGACTTCGCCCTTGCTCCCGGCGAGACGCTGGCGCTCGTCGGCGAGAGCGGCTGCGGCAAATCCACGACCGGCCGCCTCGTGCTGCGCCTCATCGAGCCGGATGCGGGCAGCATCCGCTTCCAGGGCCGCGACATCACGCGGCTTCCGGCCGGCGAGATGCGCGCGCTGCGCCGCGCCATGCAGATCGTCTTCCAGGATCCCTATGCCTCGCTCAATCCGCGCATGACGGTGGGCGAGATGCTGGCCGAGCCGCTCAAGATCCATGGCCTCGCGCGGGGTGCCGCGCGGCGCGGGCGCGTGGCGGAGCTCCTGGCTCTCGTCGGCCTTCTTCCGGCGCACGCGCGGCGCTATCCCCACGAGTTTTCCGGCGGCCAGCGCCAGCGCATCGGCATCGCCCGGGCGCTCGCGGTCGAGCCGCGCCTCCTCGTCTGCGACGAGCCGGTCTCCGCCCTCGACGTCTCGGTGCGCGCGCAAGTGATCAATCTCCTGAAGTCGCTCCAGGCGCGGCTCGGCCTCGGCTACATCCTCATCTCCCACGATCTCGCGGTGGTGAGGCACATCGCCCGGCGCACGGCGGTGATGTATCTCGGCAAGATCGTCGAGCTCGCGCCGACGGCGCAGCTCTTCGAAGCGCCGCGCCATCCCTATACGCAGGCGCTGCTCTCGGCGATCCCGGTGCCGGAGCCGGCGCTCAAGCGCGAGCGCATGCTGCTGCAGGGCGACGTGCCGAGCCCGCTGGCGCCGCCGCCGGGCTGCCGCTTTCAGACCCGCTGTCCTTTCGCGCGCGAGCGCTGCCGCGTCGAGGAGCCGGTCTTCGAGCCGAGCGATGTCGGCCACCGGGTCGCCTGCCATTTCTGGCGCGAGATCGAGGTGCCGCCGCGGCTGCTGCCGACACCGGAATCCGAGGTCGCGAGCCCGCGCCTCAAGCGCCTGCAGGCGCAGTTCGCCAAGCGCGCCGATGCGACGCCGGTGGCGTGATGGTATGGTCTGACACAAGCGCGCCCGCGGGTCGGGCGCGATAACACGGAGGAGGACGGGATGGCTTGGTTGAAGAAGCTGGTGATCGCCGCTGCGCTGGTGGCGGCCGGCACGGGCGCCGCGATGGCGCAGACGACGCTCAAGATCGGTCTTCAGGAGGATCCCGACATCCTCGATCCGACGCTGGGCCGCACCTTCGTCGGCCGCATCATCTTCGCGTCGGTCTGCGACAAGCTCTTCGATATCACGCCCGACCTCAAGATCGTGCCGCAGCTCGCCACCGGCTACAAATGGGGCGACGACGGCAAGAGCCTGACCATCACGCTTCGGCAGGGCGTCGTCTTCCATGACGGCGAGCCGATGAACGCCGCGGCGGTGAAGGCCACGCTGGAGCGGTACCTCACTTTCCCGGCTTCCACCCGCAAGGTGGAGATCAGCGCCATCCAGGGCATCGACGTGGTCGACGATCACACGGTGAAGCTCGCTCTCGCGGCGCCCTTCTCGCCGCTGGTGGCGGCGCTCGCCGACCGGGCGGGCATGATCCTGTCGCCGAAGGCGGCGGCAGCGGAGGGCGACAAGTTCGGCAACCACCCGGTCTGTGCCGGCCCCTACAAGTTCGTCGAGCGGGTGGCGCAGGACCGCATCGTGGTGGAGAAGTTCGACAAGTACTGGGACAAGGACAAGATCCACATCGACAAGATCGTCTTCCAGCCGATTCCGGACAATTCCGTCCGCGTCGCCAATCTGCGCTCGGGCGGCCTCGACCTGACCGAGCGGTTGCTGCCGACCGATCTCGAGCAGGTGAAGGGCGACAGCAACCTGCAGGTGGCCTCGATCGGCGAGATCGGCTATCTGGGCATCACCGTCAACACCGACAACGGTCCGCAATCGAAGAATCCGCTCGGCCAGGACCCGCGGATCCGCCAGGCGCTCTCGCTCTCGATCGATCGCGAGGCCTTGAACCAGGTGGTGTTCAACGGCCAGTACATTCCCGGCAATCAATGGGTGACGCCGGGCACGCCCTACTACGACAAGAATTATCCCGTGCCGAAGCGCGACGTCGCCAAAGCGAAGGCGCTCCTCAAGGAGGCCGGCGTCGAGCACCCCAGCTTCACGCTGATGATCCCCAACAACACCGAGCAGCAGCAGGTGGGCCAGGTCATCCAGGCGATGGCCGGCGAGGCCGGCTTCGACGTCAAGCTGCAGGCGACCGAGTTCGCCTCCGCCCTCAAGCTCTCCACCGACGGCACCATGCAGGCCTTCCAGATCGGCTGGAGCGGGCGCATCGATCCCGACGGCAATCTCTACACCTTCGTCGCCTGCGGCGCGGCGCTCAACGATGGGCACTACTGCAATCCGACGGTGGACGAGGAGCTCAAGGCGGCGCGCGCGGTCGACGATCCCGCCGAGCGGATGAAGCACTACGACAAGGCGGCGGGTATCCTGCTGACCGACCTGCCGATCATCTACCTCTATCACCGCAAGCTGATCTTCGCCTTCAACAAGAAGGTGACCGGCTTCACGCCCTATCCCGACGGCCTCATCCGCCCGCAGGGACTGGCGCTGAAGTAGGGCAGGGCGAGGGGGCGTCGATGAAGGATTGGACATGCGATTGCTGAGTTTGCGTCCGGCATCCCCTCACTTGACCTCTCCCCGGCGGGGAGAGGAATCGCGAGCGGCATAGACATGCTCACCTATCTCATCCGCCGCATCCTCATCATCATCCCGACGCTGTTCTTCGTCTCGATCATCATCTTCGGGCTGCAGCAGCTGCTGCCCGGCGACCCCGCCCTCGCCATGGCGGGCGAGGAACGGGATCCGCAGGTGATCGCCTTCCTGCGGCACAAGTATCATCTCGATGAGTCGCTGCCGGTCCGCTACGGCTACTGGATCGGCGGCGTCATGCATGGCGACCTCGGCGATTCCATCCGCATCAACCAGCCGGTGCTGCAGCTCGTGGTGCAGAAGCTGCCGGTGACCGCCGAGCTCGCAGGATTCGCCATGCTCTTCGCGCTGGTGATCGGCATTCCCGCCGGCGTCCTCTCCGCGGTCAAGAACGGCACAGTGCTCGACTACGGCGCCAACGTCTTTGCGCTCTGGGGGCTGTCGACGCCGAATTTCTGGCTCGGATTCCTGCTCATCATCCTCTTCTCGGTGAAGCTCGGCTGGCTGCCCGCCTCGGGCTTCGTCAGTCCCGCCGAGAACCTGGGGCAGAACCTGGCGACGCTGGTGATGCCGGCCTTCGTGCTCGGCAACGCCATCGCCGCCATCATGATGCGGCACACGCGGAGCGCCATGCTGCAGGTGCTGGGCGCCGACTATGTCCGCACCGCCCGCGCCAAGGGGCTCGACGAGCGGGTGGTGGTGCTGAAGCACGCGCTCCGCAATGCGCTGGTGCCGGTGGTGACGCTGGGCGCGCTGGAGTTCGGCCAGCTGCTTTCCGGCGCGGTCTTGACCGAGCAGGTTTTCACCATCCCGGGCTTCGGCAAGCTCATCGTCGATGCCGTCTTCAACCGCGACTATGCGGTGGTGCAGGGTGTCGTGCTCTGCACGGCCACCGCCTATATCGTGCTGAACCTGCTCGCCGACATCTGCTATTTCCTGGTCAATCCGAGGCTCCGGGCATGACCGCGATCGGCTTCGACAGCGCCGCCGGCAAGGCGGGCGAGCTGCCGGACGACCGGCCGTGGCGGCGCGCCTTCCGCCGCCTGCTGCGCCGGCGCGGCGCCATGGTCGGGCTCGGCGTCGTCGTCTTCTTCGTCGCCGTCGCCATCTTTGCGCCGCTCATCGCGCCCTATGGGCCGACCGCCACCGACTGGGGCGCGGTCCGGAAGCCGCCGAGCCTCGCGCACTGGTTCGGCACCGACGAGATCGGCCGCGACGTGCTCTCCCGCGTGATCTATGGCGCCCGCGCCTCGCTGCTGGCGGGCGTGGTCTCCGTCAGCATCTCCATCGCCTGCGGGGTGCCGGTCGGATTGCTCTCCGGCTATGTCGGCGGCTTTCTCGATGGCCTCCTCATGCGCATCGTCGATGCCATGCTCGCCTGTCCCTTCCTGATCCTGGCGATCGCGCTCGCCGCCTTCCTCGGCCCCAACCTCACCAACGCGATGATCGCCATCGGCATCTCGGCGATGCCCGCCTTCGTGCGGCTCTCCCGCGCGCAGACCCTCTCCACCAAGGTGGAGGATTACGTGGAGGCGGCGCGCGCGGTGGGCAATCCGCACTACCGCATCGTGCTGCGCCACATCCTCCCCAACATCCTGGCGCCGATCATGGTGCAGGCGACGCTCGCCATCGCGCTCGCCATCATCGCCGAGGCGAGCCTCTCCTTCCTGGGCTTGGGCCAGCAGCCGCCGGCGCCGAGCTGGGGCAGCATGCTCAACACCGCCAAGAACTTCCTCGATCAGGCGCCCTGGATGGCGTGGTGGCCCGGCCTCGCCATCTTCGTGGTGGTGCTGTCCTTCAACCTGCTGGGCGACGGCCTGCGCGACGCGCTCGATCCGAAGCAGCGATAGCGCCATCCGCCTGGACGCGCGCTCAGTCGGATCGCAGCTCCGGGATGGCGAACTCGTGCACCAGCGCCGGCCTGCCGCCGTGGGCTCCCGGCTCGCTCCGGAAGCGGTAGATGACCTGCAAGGCCTGATGGTCGTCCCTGCGGAAGATCATGACGCCCTTCGGCGTCTCGAAGCGCATCCCTTCCATCGTCGCGACCAGCGTTTCCGTCGCCATCGCCGGCGCGGCTTTCAGCGCCGCCACCAAAGCGAGGGCCGCGGTCATCCCGCCGGCGGCGAAGCCGTCAGGAGGCTCGTGGTAGTGATCGCGCCAGGCGGTGACGAAGCCATCGTTCACGCGGTTGCGCGGCAGCGTGTGGTAGTAGGAGGTGACCCCCTCGATCTCGATCCCGGGCGGCGGCGCGTCGGGGTCGATGTCGCCGGCGAAGGCGAGCCGCATCCCGATGCCGCCGGGATTGGTCGCGGCGATCGCCGGGATCGGCGGGCCGGCGCCAGCCCAGGCCAGCAGCAGCGTCTTCGCGCCGTGGAGATCGTGCAGAGCCTCGAACTCCGCGCTCACCAGGTCGCCGATGTCGCTCCCGTCCGGCGGAACCAGGCGCGCGCCGACGAAGAAGGCGCCGGTGGGATGACGCGCCAGTGCCGCCTTGAGGGCGGCGACCGCATCGGTGCCGTCCCGCGTGTTCTCCGCCACCACGAAGAGGTTCAATTCCGGACGGGCAAGCGCCAGCGTCTCGGCTGACGCCAGCTGCCGGCGGCTCGCCGCGGTGCGGAAGACGTAACGCCCGTGCTCGCTCCCGGTGATCGCATCGGCGCCGGCCTCGGCGACCAGGAGGAGCCGCTTGAACGACGCCGCCACCGGCAGCAGCGCCAGCGTCGCCTCCGACGAGGCGAAGCTGACCGCGAGGTCTGCCTTGCCCGCGCGATAGGCAGCGGCGAGGGCGTCCGCCGCGGACGAGCCGCCGCCGTCGATCACGGCGAGCTCGATGCGGCGGCCGCGAACCTCGAGCGTGCCGATGGTCGCGGCGTCGAGGCCGAGACGAAATCCCTGCTCGCCGCGCCGCGCCGCGAGG
>DATKPX010000185.1:0-21573 GCA_035523855.1 Allostellaceae bacterium | reverse complement strand
TCGGCCGCAAGTTCGGCGGCCGCGATCACACCACGGTCATGCACGCCGTGCGCAAGATCGAGGAGCTCCGCGTCGCCGACCGCGCCATCGCCGAGGACGTCGAGCTCCTGCGCCGCATGCTGGAGACCTGAGGGAGCGCTGCGCATCGATCCCGCGTCCTTCGACCCGGTCGCTCCGCGACCGGCTCGGGATGAGGACGATGGTGGACGGCATTAGGAAAACCTCCTCGTCCTGAGCCACGGCCGGAAGGGACGTGAGTCGAAGGACGCACCCCTGCCCTTCCCGCCCGCGGCAGTGCTAGGCTGCCTTCCAGGAGGACCCCGCCCCATGCTCGAGCTGCGCCCGAACTGCGAATGCTGCGACCGCGATCTGCCGGCGGATGCGGCGGACGCGATGATCTGCTCCTTCGAATGCACCTTCTGCCGGAGCTGCGCCGAGGGCGTGCTGGCCGGGCGCTGCCCCAACTGCGGCGGCGAGCTGGTGCGCCGGCCGGTGCGGCCGGCGGCGAAGCTGGCGAAATTTCCCGCCGGCACCACGCGAAAAGTGAAGCCGCAGGGCTGCGCGCCGGCCGCCTGAGGCGGCAGATCAGGCGAGTCGAGGAGGCGCGATCCGGCGCCCGCGCCGGGCTTGGCGGAGCCGCCCGCCCGCGCTCACAAGCCATTGAGTCAATTCTATATTTCTGGCGCTTCGGCACCGCCGAAAAGCTAGGTTCTACCTGCTTTTGTGATATACTTAATTGCCGTGCCTGCCGGCCGGATCCGGACTGCCGCGGCGGCGCCCCAGGGGGCGCCTTCCTCGCCGAAGGACTGTCCGAAAAAGAACCGAGAACAGGGCCACACCACCCGCCATGAAGCTGACCATTGAACGCGCCCAGCTGCTCCGCGCCCTGGGCCACGTGCAGAGCGTCGTCGAGCGCCGCAACACCATCGCCATCCTGTCGAACGTGATGCTGCGCGCCGCCGACAGCCGGCTGGCGCTCTCCGCCACCGACATGGATCTGGAGATCGTCGACGCGGTGGCGGCGGACACCTCCGGCGGCGGCACCACCACGGCGCCCGCCCACACGCTCTACGACATCGTGCGCAAGCTGCCGGACGGCTCGCAGATCGAGCTCGCCGCCAGCGGCGACAAGGGCTCGATGACCGTGCGCGCCGGCCGCTCCGTCTTCACCCTCGCCTGCCTGCCGCCGGAGGACTACCCCCTGATGGCGAGCGGCGACCTGCCCTATGCCTTCACGCTGCAGGCGGCGGATCTGCGCCGGCTCATCGACCGCACGCGCTTTGCCATCTCCACCGAGGAGACACGCTACTACCTGAACGGCATCTATCTCCACGCCGCCAAGAGCGACGGCATCGCCATGCTGAGGGCGGTGGCGACCGACGGCCATCGCCTGGCGCGGATGGAGATCGCGCTCCCCGAAGGGGCCGCCGGCATGCCCGGCGTCATCGTGCCGAGGAAGACCGTGATGGAGCTGCGCAAGCTTCTGGACGAAGCGGGCGAGGACGTCACCGTCTCGCTCTCCGACACCAAGATCCGCTTCGTCCTCGGCGACACCGTGCTGACCTCGAAGCTGATCGACGGCACCTTCCCGGACTATGACCGGGTCATCCCCACCGGCAACGACAAGATCCTGGAGGTGAACTGCCAGGAATTCGCCGCCGCCGTCGATCGCGTCTCCACCATCTCCACCGAGAAGAGCCGGGCGGTCAAGCTCTCGGTCGAGCGCGGCAACCTGACGCTCTCGGCGACGAGCCCCGAGAACGGCACCGCCAGCGAGGAAATCGAGGTCAGGTATTCCGCTTCGCCCATCGAAATCGGCTTCAACTCTCGCTATCTCCTGGATATCGCCGAGCAGATTGAGGGCGAGGGCGCGCGTTTCGCCATCGCCGATGCCGCCTCGCCCACCCTGGTGCGCGACAGCGCCGACGCCAGCGCTCTCTATGTGCTGATGCCGATGCGCGTCTGAGGACAGTGAGAGGCGATCTCGGCATCCTCGCGGCAGCCCCAACGGCTTTCGATCAAGCCGGCGGCGAGCCGGCGGACGGCGGTGACTACGCCCGTAGGGATGGCGCGCCGACCGTGGCGGTGCGCCGTCTGGTGCTGACGGATTTCCGCGGCTACGCGGCGGCGCGGATCGCGACGTCCGCCGGCCCGGTGGTGCTGACCGGCCCCAATGGCGCCGGCAAGACCAACCTGCTGGAGGCGATCTCCTTCCTGGCGCCGGGCCGCGGATTGCGGCGTGCCAGGCTCGGCGAGGTCGACCGGCGGCTCCGCGACGAGACGGGCGCGCTGGGATCGCCGGCGGCGGGACCCTGGGCGGTCCATGCGCGGCTCGCAACCCCGGCCGGCGAGGTGGAGATCGGCACCGGCCGCGAGGCCGCCGAGGGGAGCGAGCGGCGCACGCTCCGCATCGACGGCGCGCCGGCCAGGAGCCAGGGCGCGCTGTCGGATCACCTGGCGGTGGTCTGGCTCACGCCGGCGATGGACCGGCTCTTCGTTGAGGGCAGCTCGGCGCGGCGGCGCTTCCTCGACCGGCTGGTGCACGGCTTCGACGGCGAGCATGCGAGCCGGCTCAACGCCTATGAGCAGGCGATGCGCGAGCGCTCGCGGCTGCTGCGCGACGGGCCGATGGATGCGAGCTGGCTCGCCGCCCTCGAGGACACGATGGCGACCACCGGGGCCGCGATCGCGGCGGCGCGGCGCGAGGTGGTCGCCCGGCTCGACCAGGCCTGCGCCGAGGCGGTGGGACCTTTCCCAGGAGCGCGCCTCGCGCTTGCGGGCGAAGTGGAGACGTGGCTCGAGAGCCTGCCGGCGCTGGCCGCCGAGGACCGCATCCGGTCCCGGCTCGCCGAGCTCCGCGGCCTCGACCGCGAGAGCGGCACCACGCAGCTGGGCCCGCATCGGAGCGATTTCCGCGTGCGTCACGCGGCGACCGGCATGCCGGCGGCGGAGGGCTCGACCGGCGAGCAGAAGGCGCTCTTGATCGCCGTCGTGCTCGCCCATGCGCGGCTTCAGCTGGCGCAGCGCGGCCGGACGCCGGTCCTGCTGCTGGACGAGGTGGTGGCGCATCTCGATCCCGAGCGCCGGCGCGCGCTCTACGGCGAGCTGCGGCGTCTCGGCGCCCAGGCCTGGCTCACCGGCACCGACGCCGAGCTCTTCGAGAGCCTGCGCGGCGCCGCCCAGTTTTTCGCCGTCGCCGATGCGAGCCTCGCACCGGCTTGACGATGCTTTGGTAGGGACAATTGACAGATGAGTGACATCCCGATCACCGGGAACGGCCACGGCGCGGAGGAGTACACCGCCGATTCGATCAAGGTGCTGCGCGGCCTCGATGCCGTCCGCAAGCGCCCGGGCATGTATATCGGCGACACCGACGACGGCTCGGGCCTGCACCACATGGTCTACGAGGTGGTCGACAACGCCATCGACGAGGCGCTCGCCGGCTATTGCGACACCATCACGGTCACCTTGAACGGCGACGGCTCCGCCACCGTCACCGACAACGGCCGCGGCATCCCCGTCGACATCCACCACGAGGAAGGAGTCTCCGCCGCCGAGGTCATCATGACCCAGCTGCATGCCGGCGGAAAATTCGACCAGAATTCCTACAAGGTGTCGGGCGGGCTGCACGGCGTCGGCGTCTCGGTGGTGAACGCGCTCTCGGCGAAGCTGGAGCTCAGGATCTTCCGCGACGGGCACGAGTACTTCATGCGCTTCCACGACGGCGACCCCGAGGCGCCGCTGGCGGTGGTGGGCGACGCGCCGGCGAAGGACGGCAACGGCAAATCCGCCGGCAAGACCGGCACCGAGATCACCTTCCTGCCGAGCACGCGCACCTTCACCAAGACCGAGTTCGACTTCGCGACCTTGGAGCATCGCCTGCGCGAGCTCGCGTTCCTCAATTCCGGCGTGACGCTGACCCTTACCGACGCCCGCGGCGTCGAGCCCAAGGCCGTCACCATGCATTACGAGGGCGGGCTCGAGGCCTTCGTCAAATATCTCGACCGCTCGAAGCAGGTGGTGCACACCCAGTCGATCTCGGTGCTGGGCGAGCGCGAGGGCATCACCGTCGAAGTGGCGATGGAGTGGACCGACAGCTATCACGAGACGATGCTGTGCTTCACCAACAACATCCCGCAGCGCGACGGCGGCACGCATCTCGCCGGCTTCCGCGCCGCGCTGACGCGCACCATCAACAACTACGCGGTCTCCGGCGGCATCGCCAAGAAGGACAAGGTGGCGCTGGTCGGCGAGGACATGCGCGAGGGCTTGACCTGCATCCTCTCGGTGAAGGTGCCGGATCCCAAATTCTCCTCGCAGACCAAGGACAAGCTGGTCTCCTCGGAAGTCCGGCCGGTGGTCGAGGGCATCGTCGGCGACAAGCTGCAGCAGTGGTTCGAGGAGCACCCGCCCGAGGCGCGCAAGGTGGTGGCGAAGATCGTCGAGGCGGCGGTCGCCCGCGAGGCGGCGCGGAAGGCGCGCGACCTGACCCGGCGCAAGGGCGCCCTCGACCTCGCGAGCCTCCCCGGCAAGCTCGCCGACTGCCAGGAGCGCGATCCCGCGCGGTCCGAGCTCTTCATCGTCGAGGGCGACAGCGCCGGCGGCTCGGCGAAACAGGGCCGCAACCGCCGCTTCCAGGCGATCCTGCCGCTCAAAGGCAAGATCCTCAACGTGGAGCGCGCCCGCTTCGACAAGATGCTGAGCTCGGCGGAGCTCGGCACCCTCATCGCCGCCCTCGGCACCGGCATCGGCCCGGAGGATTTCGATCCCGAGAAGGCGCGCTACCACCGCATCATCATCATGACCGACGCCGACGTGGACGGCAGCCATATCCGCACGCTGCTGCTCACCTTCTTCTTCCGCCAGATGCGCGCCCTCATCGAGAAAGGCTTCCTCTACATCGCCCAGCCGCCGCTCTATCAGGTGAAGCGCGGCGCCGGCAAGGCGATCTACCTCAAGGACGAGGCGGCGCTCGAGGAGTACCGCATCTCCGCCGGCGTCAAGGACGCGGTCTTCCAGCAGCATGACGGCGTGCAGCGGGCGGGCAACGATCTGCGCGACCTGATCGAGCGGGCGCGGCTCTACCGCCATCTGCTGGAGCCGATGGCGCGCAAGGCCGGCAGCCGCCAGGTGGTGGAGCAGGCGGCGATCTCCGGCGCGCTCACGCCGATGCTGCTCACTGACCAGGAGAAGGCGGCGGTGACCGCGCGCTACGTGGCGCAGCGCCTCGACCATCTGGCGGTGCCGAACGAGCGCGGCTGGCGCGGCGAGGCAATCCCCGGCAACGGCTTCCTCTTCACCAGGACGCGCCACGGCGTCACCGAGAAGCATCCGCTCGACGCCGATCTCATCAAGAGCGCCGAGGCGCGCCGCCTCGACGAGCGGGCGGCGGAGCTGCAGGAGACCTATGCGCGGCCCGGCAAGCTCATCGCCAAGGAGAAGGAGTTCCCGGTCTCCGGCCCGACCGCCCTCGTCGAGGCGGTGATCGACCTCGGCCCCAGAAAGGGCGAGATCCAGCGCTACAAGGGCCTGGGCGAGATGAACCCCGAGCAGCTCTGGGAGACGACGCTCAACCCCGACGTCCGCGCCCTCCTGCAGGTCAAGGTGGCCCATGCCGACCTCGCCGAGGAGACCTTTTCGACGCTGATGGGCGATCTCGTCGAGCCGCGCCGCGACTTCATCCAGCAGAACGCGCTGCAGGTGGCGAACCTCGACGTCTGAGGCGCCTGTTCCGGAGGGAACACCAGAGCGTGTTCCGATTAGATTGAATCGGAACACGCTCCGGACTTATCGGTTTTGTCGCATTTTCTGCGCCGAGCCGGTTTCCACTTCGGCGGAAAATGCTCCAGACCGAAGCTGGATCGGTGCGCATCAGGTCTCCGGAGGCAACGCTCCTCGATGTGAGCGGCACCGCCATGCGGTCGGTGGAGTGAGCTGCGTTGCGGCATCGTCGAAGATCTCGATCGTCTCCGCAAGCCCGCCAGGCCGCGGGCGGCGCTCGATGCCGCGAACGATACGCGATCGGCGCAACGGGCCGCCTATTTTCTCCCATGGGCCGGGACAACGGTTTTCCACAAGGAGCCGGGTTCAACCCCCCTTCGATCGGCGTTACACGCGTCACCTAGGGTCGGAGCCGCCGCAGATCCCCGGCGCGCGATTCCGATCGTTCGCCCAAAATGCTCGCGATGGTGCATAGTAGCGACCGGCCTTTGGACTGCAGACCGGCCTAGGAGGAAACACGATGAATGAAGTGGCCCGCAATTTTTCCCTCGAGGAGATGGACAAGCAGAGCCTGTTCCACCCCGCGACCTCGATCGCCGACCATCTCAAGAACGGGCCGCTGATCGTCTCCGACGGCCGCGGCACGCGGGTCAGGGACCAGAAGGGCCGCGATCTCATCGATTTCGGCGCCGGGCTCTGGTGCGTCAACATCGGCTACGGCCGCACCGAGCTCGCCGAGGCGGCGGCCAAGGCGGTGAAGGATCTCAGCTACTACCACCTGTTCGGCTCGTCCTCGAACGAAGGCGCGATCCGCCTCGCCGATCGGGTGTTGACGCTGTTCCGCGAGAAGGCCGACGCCGGCCATCTCTCGAAGGTGTTCTTCGGCACCTCGGGCTCGGATGCCAATGACACCAACTACAAGCTCGTCCGCTACTACAACAACCTGCGCGGCAAGCCGCAGAAGAAGAAGATCATCTCGCGCCAGGGCGCCTATCACGGCCTGACCTACGCCGCCGGCAGCATGACCGGCATTCCGTCCTACCATAAGGCCTTCGACCTGCCGATCGAGGGCATCTTCCACGTCTCGTGCCCGCACTATTACCGCTACGGACAGGCGGGCGAGAGCGAGGAGGCCTTTACCGCCCGCCTCATGCAGGAGATCAGGGATCTGATCGAGCGCGAGGGGGCGGACACGATCGGCGCCTTCATCGCCGAGCCGGTGATGGGTACGGGCGGCGTCTTCCTGCCGCCGAAGGGCTACTTCGAGCAGCTGCAGAAAATCCTTGGGGACAACGACATCCTCTTCATCGCCGACGAGGTCATCACCGGCTTCGGCCGGCTCGGCTCATGGTTCGCCACCGGGTATTTCAACCTGAAGCCCGATATCGTGACGCTCGCCAAGGGCATCACCAGCGCCTACTTCCCGGTTTCCGCCTCGGTGATCTCCGACAAGATCTGGAAGGTGCTGGAGGCGGGCTCGCCGGAATATGGCCCGGTCATGCACGGCTTCACCTATTCGGGCCACCCTGTGGGAGCCGCGATGGGCCTGGTCAACCTCGACATCATGGAGCGCGAGCACATGGTCGAGAACGCGGCGGCCCTCGGCCCCTACATGCTGCAGCGCCTCAAGGAGCGGATCGGCGACAACCCCTTCGTCGGCAGCGTGCACGGCGCGGGCCTCATGATGGCGGCGGAGTTCGTCGCCGACAAGAAGACGAAGCGCTTCTTCAACCCGAAGACCGCCCCGCACCGGATCGTCGCCAAGAAAGCGCTCGAGCAGGGCGTCATGTCGCGTCCCCTGCCTTATGTCGAGGTCAATTCCTTCTCGCCGCCGCTCTGCATCACCAAGGCCGAGATCGACGAGGGCATCGAGCGCTACGCTCGCGCCCTCGAGGCGGCGACGCCGGAACTGCGCGAGCTCGCCACGCAATAGCATCCGTGTGCCCGTGACGGCGGCGGTAATCGGCGTCGAGAGCGCGTTCCGAATAGATAGAATCGGAACGCGCTCCAGGTTTGCCGGTTTTGTCGCATTTTCTGCGCCGAACCGGTTTCCACTTCGGCGGAAATCGCTCTAGGGACTTTATTTAGCGCTCCTGGCGCGGATCCCAGGTTATGTGATCCTCCTCGTTGAGGCCGTCGAGCGCCGCCATCTGCCGGTCGGTCAGGACGAAGTCGAAAATCGCGGCGTTCTCGACGATCCGCTCCTTCTTCGCCGATTTCGGGATCGTGACGAACCCCTTCTGCAGAGACCAGCGCAAGAGAATCTGGGCCGGGCTCCGACCCAGATCGCGAGCGATGGCGGCCAGGCTGGCGTCGGCAAGCCGCATGCCCTTGGTGAGTGGGCTATAGGCAACGACGGCGATATTCTGCGCCGCGCAGAAGGCGACGACATCGCGCTGCTGACACCACGGATGCAGCTCGACCTGATTGACCGCCGGCGGAATCGTGGCATCGCCGAGCAGCTCCTCGAGATGCGCGACCATGTAGTTGCTGACGCCGATCGCGCGGCAGCGACCCTCGCTCAGAATCCTCTCGAGAGCGCGCCAGGATTGTCGACGGCGGTCCGGTACCGGCCAATGGAGGAGGAAGAGATCGATCTGCTCCAATCCGAGCCGACGGTGGCTTGCATCGAAGGCGCGCAGGGCCTCGTCAAAGCCATGGTCGCTGTTCCACAGCTTGGTGGTCACGAAGACGTCCGCGCGCCGCACCAGGCCGCCGGCGAAGGCACGCTTGAGGGCCGCGCCCACTTCCGTCTCGTTGCCGTACATCGCCGCGGTATCGACATGGCGATAGCCGGCCTCGAGCGCCCAGCCGACCGCGTTTTCCGTGGCACGGCCGCGGCCCGACAGGTAGACGCCGAGCCCGAGGCGCGGCATCGAGAGTCCATTATTGAGCTTGATGCGATCCGACCGATCCATGACCAACTCTAGCGAGGTTCGCCGCGGTTTTCACCGTCCGTGCTTGGCGCAGGATCGAGCCGGCGGCGGTGCAGCTTTACCGAGGCAGACGCGGGGACTACGCTCTCCCGGCCGTGCCTGACCAGCCTGGGAGCGACGCCATGTCTCTCTTTAGCGGAAACAACGGCCCCCGCTACAAGCATGCCGCGGAGGCGGGGGCTCCCTACGAGACGATCGCGGTCGCCAGATTGACGCCGGTCATCGGCGCGGAAGTCGCGGGGGCCGATCTGTCGCGACCGCTCGGCAATCATATGCTGCAGGAGATCCACCGCGCTCTCGCCGAGCATCTGGTGCTCTTCTTTCGCGATCAGCAGCTGACACCGGATCAGCACCTGGCCTTCGGCCGGCTGTTCGGAGATCTGCACGTTCATCCGGCCGCGCCCTCCGCACCGGACAAGCCGGAGCTGATGATCATCCATACCGACCAGAATTCGCCGCGCGCCAACGGGGAGGGCTGGCACAGCGACGTCTCCTGCGACGCGGAGCCGCCGATGGGCAGCATCCTCTACATCAGGAACTGTCCGCCCGTCGGCGGCGACACGTTGTTCGCCAGCATGTATGCGGCCTATGAGGCGTTGTCCGACCGCATGAAGCGCTACCTCGAGGGGCTGACCGCGATCCACGACGGCGAAGGGTATCGCGGGCAATACGCAAATTTCGGCATTGCGGACAAGGCCAGCTATCCCCGCGCCGAGCATCCGATCCTCCGGACTCACCCGGTCACCGGCAAGAAGGCGCTTTACGTGAACCGTGGATTTACCCGGCGCATCGTCGGCATTTCAGCGGACGAAAGCGACGGCGTACTGCGTTACCTCTATGATCATGCGGAAAACCCGCTGTTCCAGTGCCGCTTCCGCTGGCGCGAGAACTCGATCGCGTTTTGGGACAATCGGTGTGTTCAGCACCGGGCGATGTGGGATTATTGGCCGCACACGCGCTCCGGCTATCGCGTCACCATAAAGGGCGATCGCCCCGTCTGATTGTCCGGCTCCGTCCGCGCGGCCCTCCAGCGGGTGCGACCCATTTGGCCGCTTTCGTCGGCCCGCGCTCGCGCCGGGTCTGGAGCGGGTTCACTCCAGCTGACCCCCGAGACGATCGACCGCGGCGACGGTGCGCTCCATCGCCGGGCGAAGCTCTCCGGCGATCGCGGAGATCAGGTCGAAAGCCTGGTCATGGAGAAGCTCCGGCCGCTGGGTAGGGTCGTCGACACCGAGGAGGAACTCCACGAGATCCTCCTGGTCGATGTCTTCGCCTCCTCCAGACAGAACCTCCTCCGGGGTCTTGCTGCCGAAGGCTCGCAGCCAGCCGACGACACGCAGCAACAGGTACGGCACGCACCTCGCATAGCTTACGACGGCGTCGATCTTCTCCGTGGGTCCGAGCTTTTCCCAGTCGCTCAGAATGAGCTTGAGGCCGGCCTCGAGATTGAGGATGCACCGATGATCGTCGGCGATCTTGACGTATTGCCGACCGTCCTCGTCGACGCCGAAACCCGTGCCGGTCTGGAAGCCGACCACGTCGTTCTCCATGCCCCACTCCCGGGCATCGCGATCGCCCCCGAGCAGCAGCTTGAGCTCGATCGCCCTCAGCGCCGCGAACTCCTCCAGCGCCTCCAGGCGCTCGGCAACCGCCCGATCGAGGGCGGCCAGCGCCGCCAGCGCTTCCGTCGGTCCGGTTTCCAGCCCCTCGATGATGGTGATCATGGCATTGGAGTCCCTCGCTTACCCCGCCTTGCCTCTACGGACGCTGGCGAGCCCGGCGCGGCAGGATGGCGATGATTTTCGCACACTCCCAGGGGCCCTGCACCGCCGGTGGTCGCGGCGGCGCCGGCGCGCCGTCATCGGTTCGGCCGCGGGCGAAGCATTCGCGGAATTCCGCGTGCTACCACGAGATCGCACGGGCGAGGCGACGGCTCGCCCGACATCAACCCTGATGGAGCAGGTCTCATGCAGAATAGCGCGCTCAATGCCGCCGTGCGCGGTCCCGGCCTTCTGGTGGTTGCCCAGTGGGAGGCGAAGCCCGGCGAAGCGGACAAAGTCGCGGAGATCCTCCGCCGCTTCGTGCCCAAGGCTCAGCAGGAGCCCGGGGTGAAGCTGTTTCTGATCGGCCGCGGCAAGGAGAACCCCGCGCAGTACCTCTTCTACGAGCTGTTCGACAACGACGCGGCGTTCGCCGCCCATCAGGCGACCGATCATTTCAAGACGCATATCGCCGGAGAGGCCTTGCCGCTGCTGGCGAAGCGGGAGCGCGTCCAGTACACGCTTTTGTAGGATCGACCCTCTAACCCGCGCGGGTGCGGCGCCAGGCGACCAGGGTCGAGGGGTTGAAGGGATTGATGCCGATGGTCTCGTAGGCAAGCGCCGTCAGCGCCACCTCGCCGCGACCGGCGGCCGCGGCGATCAAGGGCAGAAGATCCGTGTTGTATCCGCCGGCGGCGGACCACATCGCCGAGTTGTTGACGAGCTCGGAATCCTCGACCACGAACTCGAAGTTCTGACGCAGCCACTGCCAAGCCTCGCGATCCGTATGCAGGGAGAGGACGAGCTGGGCAAGGTTGGTGAAGCGCTGCCACCCGACCGGCTCCAGGTGGATGCAGTGGGCGATGTTGGTGGCGAGGAGCGCGCCGTAGAACGCCTCGCCCAGAACCGGCATCTGCTCGATGGAGTGCACGGTGAAAGCCACGATCTTGCGGAAACGGTCGAGAAATCCGAGATCGGGAACCCCGTAATCGAAGGCGCGCGCCTCGAAGCGGGCATCGGGATCGGCGGAGAAGAGAAGCTCGGAGGCGCGGCGGCCATGCTCCGTCGGCTCGCACGCGATGTAGGTCACCGGCGCCTGTGGCAGGCGGAGCCGGAGCCGTGCCAGGTTGCAGCCGAGGCCGCTGCCGAACTCGACGATGCAGTCGACCTCCGGATCGACGACGCCTGCGATGGCCGAGAAGACGCCGTCCATGCCGGGCATCGCCGGCAGCGACTGATAGTGGCCGTTCACCACCACGAGCCGCTCCGGGGGCGGCCGGTCCGCGAATCGGCCGAGCTCGATCTTGGGGATGTGCACCAGGATCGATTCGTGGATGAAGCCGTAATAGCCGCGGATCGCCGCATCGACGCCGGCGACGATCTCGGCCATCGAGGCGCCGAGGGCCCGCTGCGAGGCGATCGCATCGATATGGCCGGACCACTGCCGGTCGTAAAGAGCGATGCGCTCAGGGCTGTCCTTGATGAAGAAAGAGCGGGCATCCGCCGCCATCGTCGCCTCTCGCTGCCGGATGGATGGGGAGCCTTGTTCTACACAGGTTATGGTTAACCGCGGTTTAAGGCAGGCGCGCTGCGCCTGATTCGCGCGGCCACCACGCATGCGTACGCCTCGCCGGGGGCGTCCGCCAAGGCCTTGCGGGACCGCCGCGACGATTTCCCTGATGGGGCGCCGGCGGCATGCGGCGCTGCCAGCCAACCACGCCGCCGCTTTTCGCGCCTTGCCCGACGCAGAGTTGGTATAGTGCTCCGTTGTCAGGTGAGTCGCCGTGGAATGGCCGCTGTGCCGTCGAGCATTGACGGCGTTGCTAGCCGATCCAATGTCGATAGAGCCCGGCGAATCTCTCAGTCGAACCGAGTGTTGGCGTGACCGCGCATAAGCCCCTCAATTGCCTCAAATGCCCGAGCCTCTGCTGCAAGATGGCCGGCCATGTGGAAGTCAGCAGCTACGATATCCGACGCCTCGCCAAGCATCTCGGCATGGGCCCCGCGCAGTTCGAGCGCGAGCACATCGTCGAGGTGACCCGGCGCGGCAAGAAGCGGATCAAATCAGGCGACGACACCTGCCAGTTTCTCGCCGCGGACCGGACCTGCACCGTCTATGCGGCCCGGCCGACGAATTGCCGCGGCTATGTCTGCTGGGAGGATGACGACGAAGTCTACGAGTGGGCCAAGTTCCTCCAGCTGCCGATCGCCGCGCAGCGCAAGCTCGAGCAGAAATAGGCGGCCGGCGCCTTTCCGCTACAGCTCCTCGCTGTCCCGCGCCGTGCTCGCCAGGCTCTCGAGCTGCACGGCGAGGTCGTGGTAGACCGCCGCATAGCTGACGAGCAACGCCCGCTCCGCCTCGTCTTCCGCGTCCTCTGCGAACTGCAGGCAACTGGCGGCGATCGCACGCAGGCCTTCCGGACCCTGCTGCATGGCCACCTCCTAAATCCCACCGGGGCGATCCCAAGGGAAGTTTCTGTCGGAGACCTGGGGCGAATGCCAGCCCCGGTTCGCGCGGTCACACCACGGTCACCCCCGCCCGATCCTTTGTCATGAAACCGTCCGCGGAAACCTCGGCCAAAAGGGCTGGCCGGTGACATTGATCGGACGCGGCCGTCCGCTAGCCGGCGAGGGCGGCGACCGCGGCGGTGAACTCCTCGATGAGCTCGCGCGCGAGTCCCGACAACGAGAACTGCGTCGAGGAAATGATGCCGAACTCGACATCGATGCGCGGCTTGAACGGCCGGACCGCGAGACCCTGGCTCTCGAACTCGCGGGCGGTGAAGGGATCGACGATGGCGAGGCCGGCCTCGGCGCGGGCGAGCGAGCAGGCGATGAGCGAGAGCGGCGTCTCCACCCGCGTCTGTCGCTGGATGCCGGCATCGGCGAAGACGGCGTCGATGCGGAACCGCAGCAGGGTCGAGTGGCCGAGCGAGATGAAGGGCTGGCCGGCGAAATCGCGCGGGCCGAGCTCGCGCTTCCGCGCCAGGCGATGGCGCTGCGGCACCACCGCCACCGCGCGGACGGCAGGCAGCCTCTGCAGCCGCACGGCCGGATGCTCGATCGGCATCTCGACGATGCCGACATCGCACTGGCCGGAGACCACCCAGTCCAGCACCACCCGCGAGGGCAGGCCGAAGAGGGCGAGGTCGAGCTTCGGCCGCGCGGCGAGGAATCCGCCCATGAAGCGCGGCAGGAAGAAGCTCGCCAGCGCGGGGAGCGCGGCAATCCGCAGCGTGCCGGCGCGGCGCTGGCGCAGCTCCACCGCCGCCTGGGCAATGCGGTCGAGGCCGACGAAGGACCGCTCGACCTCGCGATAGAGGGAATGCGCCTCGCCGGTCGCCACCAGGCGGGCGCCGCGCTTCTCGAACAGCCTGAGGTCCAGCGCGCGCTGCAGGTCGCGGATCAGCCGGCTCATCGCCGGCTGGGTGACGCCGATCATCTCCGCCGCCGAGGTGACGCCGCCGGTCAGCATCACGGCGCGAAACGCCTCGAGCTGGCGGGGATTGAGCATGGCGGAGCCTCCTGCGGCACGGCCCGGACATAACATTCCCTTATGGGAGGCCCAGGCAAATGCATTTGACCGCTGTTGCCGGTCGATGCAACGATTTTGTCGCCATCGCGCGCGGAACGGGAGCGCGGGGCTTCAGCGGGAGGCGAGCAATGCGGATCAGGACATGGGCGCCCGCGGGCGCGGCGCTGGCGGCAATCGCGCTTCTCGGCGGCGGCGCCGAGGCGCAGCAGAAGACGCTCTATATCGCCGCCTATGGCGGCTCCTTCGAGCAGGTCATGCGCAAGGACGTCTTCCCGCCCTTCGAGAAGAAATACGGCATCACCCTCGAATACGTCGCCGGCAACTCCACCGACAACCTGGCGCGCCTCCAGGCGCAGAAGGGCAACCAGCAGATCGACGTCGCCATCCTCGACGACGGGCCGATGTACCAGGCGGTGGCGCTGGGCTTCTGCGCGCCGCTGGCAAAGGCGCCGGTCTATGACAATCTCTACGACGTCGCCAAGGTGGCCTCGGGCAAGGCGGTGATGATCGGCATGAACGGCACCGGCATCATGTACAACAAGAAGGTCTTCGACGAGATGAAGTGGCCGGCGCCCACCTCGTGGAAGGATCTCGAGGATGCCAAGTTCAAGCAGAAGCTGGTGATCCCGCCGCTCAACAACACCTATGGCCTGCACGCCCTCATCGCCTTTGCCGAGCTCGACGGCGGCAGCGCGAAGAACATCGAGCCCGGCTTCAAGGCCTTCAAGGACAAGGTCGGCCCCAACGTCCTCGTCTACGAGCCCTCGCCCGGCAAGATGACCGAGCTCTTCCAGAGCGGCCAGGCGGTGGTGGCGATCTGGGGCTCGGGCCGCGCCAAGGCGCTCGCCGATACCGGCTTCCCCGCCGCCTTCACCTATCCCAAGGAAGGCGGCATCGCCCTCGGCGTCGCCGCCTGCCCGGTCGCCGGCGGCGGCAACAAGCCGGAGGCGCAGACCTTCCTGCAATATCTTTTGAGCCCGGAGACCCAGGTGGCGCTCGCCGAGGGCGCCGGCCTCGGTCCAGTCAACAAGACCGCGACGCTGCCGGCGGACAAGCAGGCGGGCATCCCCTATGGCCCCGAGCAGATGGGCAAGCTCAAGGTGATCGACTGGGACACCGTCAACGAGAAGCGCGAGGAGTGGAACAAGCGCTGGACCCGGGAGATCGAGCGGTGAGGTTCCGCGTTTGAGGATGAGTCTGTGGCCAACGGTCGGGATGGGGGGTAGGGCCGCAGGCTCCAACCCGCAGCCATCATGTTCCTCGTCCTCGACCGGCTGACCAAGCACTACGGCGGCACCGTCGCCGTCGACGAGATCTCGCTCACGGTCGAGAAGGGCGAGTTCGTCTCGCTGCTCGGGCCCTCCGGCTGCGGCAAGACGACGACCCTGCAGATGATCGCCGGCTTCGTCGAGCCTTCCGGCGGCGGCATCACCCTCGACGGCGCCGATCTCCTGGCGGTGAAGCCGGCGCGGCGCGGCCTCGGCATCGTGTTCCAGAGCTATGCGCTCTTCCCGCATATGAGCGCGGCGGAGAACGTCGGTTTCGGCCTCGAGATGCAGGGCGTGTCGCGGGCCGAGCGCCAACGCCGCGTCGAGGCGGCGCTGGCGCTGGTGGGCCTCGGCGCGCTCGCCGCGCGCTACCCCCGCTCGATGTCCGGCGGCCAGCAGCAGCGGGTCGCGCTGGCGCGCGCCCTCGTCATCCGGCCACGCATGCTGCTCCTCGACGAGCCGCTCTCCAATCTGGACGCCAAGCTCCGCGAGGAGATGCAGGTGGAGCTCAGGCAGATCCAGCGCAATGTCGGCATCACCACCATCCTGGTGACGCACGATCAGGCGGAGGCGATGGCGCTCTCCGACCGCATCGTCATCATGAACAAGGGCCGCGTCGAGCAGATCGCCACCCCCGACCGCGCCTATGAGCAGCCGGCGAGCGCCTTCGTCGCCGGCTTCCTCGGCAAGACCAACCGGCTCGCCGGGACAGTCGCCGATGACCGGCTCGCGATCGGCGGGCGGAGCTTTCCGGCGCCGCTGGGCTATGCCGCGGGCGCCGTCACGGTGACGCTCCGGCCGGAGAAGATCGGCTTCGCCGCCGAAGGTCTCGCCGGCACCGTGCGGAACCGGCTCTTCCTCGGCAGCCAGTGGCTGTTCCAGGTGGAGACCGGCGCGGGCCTCGTGCTGGTGCTGCGCCAGAACGAAGGCGGCGACATGCCGCGGGAAGGCGAGACGGTGGCGCTCGCCTGGCGTGCCGAGGACATGCGGGTGGCGCCGGCATCATGAGCCTCGCCGCCACCACCGCGCGCCGCCCGCGCCTCGACCCGGCGCCCTATCTGCTCAGCGGACCGGCGCTCCTGCTCTATGGCGTGCTGCTGCTGGTGCCGCTGATCGCGACGGGGCTGCTCTCGCTGCACAGCTTCGCCCTCTACAAGGGCATCATCGACGTCTACAACCTCGCCAACTACCGCGACATCTTCAGCGACAGCTATTTCTACGAGATTTTCGGCCGCACCTTTCGGATCGCCCTGCTGGTGACCGTGCTCTCGGCGCTGATCGGGGCGCCCGAGGCCTATATCCTGAACCGCATGCGCGCGCCCTGGCGCGGCCTTTTCCTGCTGGTGGCGCTGGGGCCGCTGCTCATTTCCGTGGTCTCGCGCACCCTCGGCTGGGCGCTGCTGCTGGGCTCGACCGGCATCGTCAACCAGGCGCTGATGGGTCTCGACCTCATCAGGACGCCGCTGCAGTTCATGTACAGCGAGGCGGGCATCGTGATCGCCCTCGCCCATGTGCTGGTGCCCTTCATGGTGATCTCGGTCTGGGCGGCGCTGCAGCGCCTCGATCCCCAGGTGGAGAACGCCGCGATCTCGCTCGGCGCCTCGCCCCTCACCGTGCTCCGGCGCATCGTGCTGCCGCAGGCGATGCCGGGCATCCTCTCCGGCGGCATCATCACCTTCGCGCTCGCCGCCAGCGCCTTCGCGACGCCGGCGATCATCGGCGGAAGGCGGCTCAAGGTGGCGGCGACCCTCGCCTATGACGAGTTCCTGAACACCCTCAACTGGCCCTTGGGCGCCGCCATCGCGATCCTGCTGCTCGCCGCCAACATCCTCATCATCGTCGGCTGCAACCGCCTGCTGGAGCGACGCTATGCGGAGGCCTTCCGATGAGCCGGAACGGCCCCATCGCCCTCCTCTTCCACGCGCTCTTCGTCATCTTCGCGCTGGGGCCGATCCTGATCGTCTGCGCGGTCGCCTTCACGCCGCTGGGCTATCTCTCGCTGCCGATCCACGGCCTGTCGCTGCGCTGGTTCCGCGCCATCGGCGGCAATCCGGAATTCGTCAGCGCCTTCTGGACCAGCCTGGGGCTGGGCGCGCTTTCCGCCACCATCGCCATCCTCTTCACCGTGCCGGCGGCGCTCGCCGTCGCCCGCTATCGCTTTCCCGGCCGCGAGGCGCTGGTGACCTTCCTGCAATCGCCGCTGATGATCCCGCCGGCGGTGCTCGGCATCGCCTTCCTGCGCTTCTTCACCGAGATCGGCCTCGGCGGCACCTTCATCGGCCTGGTGCTGAGCCATGTCATCATCGTGATGCCCTTCGCGCTCCGCCTGGTGATCGCCGCCTCCACCGGCATCGACCCGCAGCTGGAGCATGCGGCGGTCTCGCTGGGCGCCTCCTGGTGGAAGAGCTTTTGGCGCGTCATCCTGCCGCTGATCCTGCCGGGCGTCGCCAGCGGCTGGGTGCTCGCCTTCATCACCAGCTTCGACGAGGTGACGATGACCGTCTTCATCGCCTCGCCGCGTACCACCACCTTGCCGGTGCGACTCTTCCTCTATATCCAGGACAACATCGATCCCCTCGTCGCCGCCGTCTCGGCGGCGCTCATCGGCCTCACCGTCGTCGCGATGCTGCTGCTCGACTGGCTCTACGGCCTCGAGCGCCTGCTGGTCGGGCGTGGGCGGGCGGAAGGAAGCGGCTGAGCAATGGCGGAACGGCGCGACTACGACGTGGCGGTGATCGGCGGCGGGCTGGTGGGCTCGGCGATCGGCTGGGGCCTCGCGCGCTTGGGTCAGCGCGTCGCCGTGCTGGACGAGGGCGACGTCGCCTATCGCGCCTCGCGCGGCAACTTCGCCCTGGTCTGGGTGCAGAGCAAAGGTCTCGGCATGCCGGAATACGCCGCCTGGACCCGGCGCTCCTCGGACGGCTGGGCGGGCTTCGCCGAGACCATCAAGGCGGAGACCGGCCTCGATCCTGCCTTCGGGCGGCCGGGCGGCTTCACCCTCTGCCTCTCTGAGGCGGAATTCGAGGCACGCGCCCTGGTGATGAAGCGGCTCCACAACCAGTCGCGCATGGTGGATGTCCCCTACGAGATGATGGAGCGGCCGGCGCTCGAGAAGATGCTGCCGATGATCGGGCCCGAGGTGGTGGGCGGCAGCTACTGCCCGCTCGACGGCCACTGCAACTCGCTGCGGCTGCTGCGCGCGCTCCACTCCGGCATGGAGCGGCAGGGCGCACACTATCTGCCGAGCCACATCGTCGAGACGATCGAGCCGAGGGTCGGCGAGTTCCACCTCGTCACCGCGGGCGGCAGCGTCACCGCCGGCAAGGTCGTGCTCGCCGCCGGCAACGGCAACGCGCGGCTGGGCTCCATGGTGGGGCTCGACGTGCCGGTGCGGCCGCAGCGCGGCCAGATCGTGGTGACCGAGCGGGCGCGGCCCTTCCTGCCCTATCCCGTCGTCACCATCCGCCAGACCGACGAGGGCACGGTGATGCTCGGCGACAGCGTCGAGGAGGCGGGCTGGGACGACCGGGTCGGCAGCGGCGTCACCTCCGTCATCGCGAGCCGCGCTGTCAGCATGTTCCCGATCCTGAAAAGCCTCAACGTGGTCCGCACCTGGGCCGCGCTCCGCGTCATGACCCAGGACGGCTTCCCGATCTACGAGCAGTCGGCGGAGTGCCCCGGCGCCTTCGTCGCCACCTGCCACAGCGGCGTGACGCTCGCCGCCAACCACGCCCTGGTGGTGGCGCCGATGATCAAGGCCGGGCGGCTCGATGCCGAGCTCGACGTGTTCAGCGCCAGGAGGTTCGATGTTCCGAAGAGCTAAGGAGGCCGGCGCCGCCCGCGTCAGCCTCTCCGTCGACGGCCGGCCGATCGCGGCCGAGGCCGGCGACAGCGTCGCCGCGGCGCTGCTCGCCGCCGGCATCACCGCCTGCCGCACGACGCCGGTCTCCGGCGCGCCGCGCGCGCCCTATTGCATGATGGGCGTCTGCTTCGAGTGCCTGGTCACCATCGACGGCGTCGGCAGCCGCCAGGCCTGCCTCACCCGCGTGCGCGACGGCATGCGGATCGAGACCCAGCAAGGCAGGCGCGAGGCCGGGCGATGAGCGCCGCGATCCGGGAGAGCTGCGATCTCGCCGTCATCGGCGCCGGTCCCGCGGGCCTTGCCGCGGCGGCGACGGCAGCGCGTCTCGGCCTCGACACCGTGCTCTTCGACGAGCAGCCGGCGCCCGGCGGCCAGATCTATCGCGCCATCACCGAGACGCCGCTCAGCGAGCGGGGCGTGCTCGGCGAGGATTACTGGCAGGGCGGCGCGCTGCTGGAGCCCTTCTTCGAGAGCGGCGCCCAGTACGTGCCGGGCGCCACGGTCTGGAGCGTGACGCGGGAGGGCGAGATCGGCATCTCCGTCGCCGGCGCCGCGCGGCTGCTGCAGGCCCGCCACGTCATCCTCGCCACCGGCGCTCTGGAGCGGCCGTTTCCTATTCCAGGCTGGACCTTGCCCGGCGTCATGACCTGCGGCGCGGCGCAGATCCTGCTGAAATCCTCCGGCCTCGTCGCGAGCGGCCGCGTCGTCCTCGCCGGCAGCGGCCCGCTGCTCTGGCTGATCGCCGCCCAGTATCTCCGCGCCGGCGGTGAGATCGCGGCGCTCCTCGACACCACGCCGAGCGCCAACTGGAGCGCGGCGCTGCCGCATCTGCCCGGCTTCCTCGCCTCCTCCTACCTCGCCAAGGGCCTCAAGCTCGTGCGTGAGGTGAAGCGGCGGGTCAAGGTGATCGCCCATGTGGCCTCGCTCGCCGCCATCGGCGGCGTCCGCGTCGAGGAGGTGGCCTATCGCGTCTTCGGCGCCAGCGAGACACGGATGCCCGCCGACACGCTGCTCCTCCATCAAGGCGTCGTCCCCAACATCAATCTCTCCACCGCCATCGGCTGCGCCCATCGCTGGGACCCGGCGCAGCTCTGCTTCACACCCGTCAGCGACGAGTGGGGCATGACCTCCCTCGACGGGATCGCGATCGCCGGCGACGGCGCGGGGATTTCCGGCGCGCTCGCCGCCGAGCATCGCGGCCGCCTCGCCGGTCTCGACGCCGCCCGCCGGCTCGGCCGGATCGGCGACGACGCGCGCGACCGCGCGGCGATGCCGCACCGGACGGCGCTCGCCCGCGCCGAGCGCGGACGGCGCTTCCTCGATCGCCTCTATCGGCCCGCGGAAGCCTTCCGCCTGCCGGCGCCGGAGACGCTGGCCTGCCGCTGCGAGGAAGTGACGGCGCGGCAGGTGCAGGATGCGGTGGCGCTTGGCGTCGAGGGACCGAACCAGCTCAAGTCATTCCTCCGCTGCGGCATGGGCCCCTGCCAGGGCCGGCTCTGCGGCCTCACTGTCACCGAGCTCATCGCCAAGGCGCGCGGCGTCGCGCCCGGCGCGGTCGGCTATTACCGCCTGCGCCCGCCGGTGAAGCCGATCACGCTCGCCGAGCTCGCGTCGCTGCCGCGGGGCGAGGCCGCCGAGAAGGCGGTGGTGCGCGGGTGATCTCCCGGTCCGCCCGTTGATGCCCTCCCCTGACGTCCTCGTCATCGGCGGGGGTCTGCATGGCTGCTCGGCGGCGCTGCACCTGGCGCGGCGCGGCGTCAAGGTGCAGGTGCTGGAGAAGGATTACGCCGGCCGGCACGCTTCCGGCGTCAATGCCGGCGGCGTCAGGCGGCTCGGCCGGCACGTGGCGGAGATCCCGCTCTCGGTCGCCTCGATGGAGCTCTGGCATCGGATCCGCGATCTCGTCGATGACGATTGCGGCTTCGAGAGCCATGGACAGGTGAAGGTCGCCGAGAGCGAGGCGGAGCTGCAGCTGCTGGCCCAGCGGGTCGCCGAGGTGCGGGCGCTGGGCTTCAGCCATGAGGAGCTGATCGATCGCCGGCAGATGCGCGCGGTGCTGCCGGCAGTGGCGGAGCACTGCACCGGCGCCATCTATTGCCGAGACGACGGTGCCGCCAACCCCTATCGCACCACCCTGGCATTCCGCCGCGCCGCCGAGCGCGCCGGCGCCCGAATCGCCGAAGGGGTGCGCGTCACCGGCGTTGCCCGCGAAGGTCGCGGCTGGCGCGTCGAGACCGCCGACGGCACGGCGCATCGAGCGGCTGTCATCGTCAACTGCGCCGGTGCCTGGGCCGACCGCGTCGCGGCGGCGCTCGGCGAGAGCGCGCCGGTGATGCCCTCCGCCTTCATGCTAATGATCAGCAATCGCCTGCCGCCTTTCGTCAAGCCGGTGGTGGGCGCCGCCGGGCGGCCGCTCTCGTTCAAGCAGTTCGCCAACGGCACCGTGCTGATCGGCGGCGGCTACAAGGGCAGTCTCGACCGCGACGCCAAC
>DATKPX010000184.1:0-4019 GCA_035523855.1 Allostellaceae bacterium | reverse complement strand
GACGTGTTCCTGAACCACGTCCGCAAGAACAAGACGCCGGTCACCGTCTTTCTCGTGAACGGGGTCAAGCTTCAAGGCATCATCACCTGGTTCGACAATTTCTGCGTGCTGCTGCGGCGGGACGCGCATTCGCAGCTGGTCTACAAGCACGCGATCTCCACCGTGATGCCGGCCCAGCCGGTGCAGCTCTTCGAGCCGGACAAAGAAGGCGAACAACCCTAGCTCGATGACGTCGACGTCCTCCGCCGAAGCGTCATCCTCCGGTCGCGCTCTCGTCATCCATCCGACCGCCAAGCGTCCTCCGAAGGAGCGGCGCGAGGACGGCCGCTCGCCCGAGGCGCGCCTCGAGGAGGCGGCGGCGCTCGCCGCCGCCATCGAGCTCGAGGTCGTGCATGCGGCGCTGATCCCGCTCAACCAGCCGCGGCCCGCGACGCTGATCGGCAGCGGCAACGTGGAGAAGCTCGCCGCCGTCATCAAGGAGCTCGAGATCGGCGTCGCCGTGGTGGACGGCACGGTGAGCCCGGTGCAGCAGCGCAATCTGGAGAAGGCGTGGCAGTGCAAGGTCATCGACCGCACCGGCCTCATCCTGGAGATCTTCGGCGCCCGCGCCCGCACTCATGAGGGCCGCCTCCAGGTCGAGCTCGCGGCGCTCACCTATCAGCGCTCGCGGCTGGTGCGGTCCTGGACCCATCTCGAGCGCCAGCGCGGCGGCTTCGGCTTCCTTGGCGGCCCCGGCGAGAGCCAGCTGGAGATCGACCGTCGCCTGATCGGCGAGCGCATCGCCCGCATCAAGAAGGATCTCGAGGACACCAAGCGCACCCGCGCGCTTCATCGCGGCGCGCGCAAGCGCGTGCCTTATCCGGTGGTGGCGCTGGTGGGCTACACCAACGCCGGCAAGTCGACGCTCTTCAACCGGCTGACGCGCTCGGACGTCCGCGCCGAGGATCTGCTCTTCGCGACCCTCGATCCGACGCTCCGCCGTCTCACGCTGCCGTCGGGTCATCCGGCGATCCTCTCGGACACCGTGGGATTCATCTCCGACCTGCCGCATCAGCTGGTCGCCGCCTTCCGCGCCACGCTGGAGGAGGTGACCGAGGCGGATCTCGTCGTTCATGTGCGCGACATCCATCATCCCGACACCGAGGCGCAGCGCGCCGACGTGCAGGCCGTCCTGACCGAGCTCGGCCTCGGCGCCCAGGTCGAGACCGGCCTCGTCGAGGCCTGGAACAAGATCGATCTGCTGGAGCCGGCGGCGCGCGAGAGCCTCCTCAACCAGGTCCGCCGCAACCGCGACGTCATGCCGGTCTCCGCGGTCACCGGCGAGGGCTGCGACCGGCTGCTGGCGCTCCTCGACGAGCGTCTCGACGGCGGGCGCCGGCTGGTCGATCTCGACGTCCCGCTCACCGACGGCGCCGGCATCGCCTGGCTCTATCGCCACGGCGATGTGGTGAGCCGCCGCGACGACGAGACCGACGCTCACATGTCCGTCCGTCTCGGCGAGGCGGATCTCGGCCGCTTCCGCAGCCGCCAGATCCTGAACTGACCGGCATGATTCCGGAAATGGCGCGCGTCGAGGCTGCGATCCGCGAGGTCGCGGCGGCGGAGATCATGCCGCGCTTCCGCAATCTGGCCGCGGCCGACCTGCGCGAGAAGCAGCCCGGCCAGCTCGTTACCATCGCCGACACCGAAGCGGAGCGGCGGCTGACGCCGATGCTGATGGCGCTGCTGCCGGGATCGGTCGTGGTGGGCGAGGAGGGGGTGGCCGACGACGCTTCGCGCCTCGGCTGGGTCCGCAGCGAGCCCTCGGTCTGGACGGTGGATCCCATCGACGGCACGCAGAATTTCGCCGAGAGCAAGCCGGTCTTCGCCACCATGGTGGCGCTGCTGCGGCAGGGCCGGGCGGTCGCCTCCTGGATCTATGATCCCGTCAGCGCCGGCATGGCGATGGCGGAGCGGGGGTCGGGCGCCTTTCTCGATGGCGGACGCCTTGCGGCCGCGACGGCCGTGCCGCCGGAGCGGATGCGCGCCCGTCTCAGCGGCAAGGCCGCCAAGCGGCTCCACGACAAGGTCGGCGCCATCGTCAACCTGCGCTGCGCCGGGCATGAATACGTGGCACTGGCGCGCGGCGACGCGCATGCCGCGCTCTATCGCCGGCTGTATCCCTGGGACCACGCCCCCGGCGAGCTCCTGTTCCGCGAGGCCGGAGGCTTCGCCGCGCGGCTCGACGGCAGCGCCTATGACCCGTCGGAAGTCGATGCGAGCCTGCTGCTGGCACCGGACCGCGACAGCTGGCAGGCGCTCCAGGCGCTCATCGCGGAGCAGGTTACCTGATCTCCGCGTGGGGTTGCCTCGCGCGGCGAAGCCGCTAGCATAGCGGCCACACCTGATCGGAGGATCGCGATGAAGCTGGCATTCCTGGGCCTGGGCGTGATGGGGTATCCGATGGCCGGGCACCTCAAGAAGAACGGCCACGACGTCACCGTCTACAACCGCACCGTCGCCAAGGCGAAGTCCTGGGCCGGCGAATACGGCGGCAGCGTCAAGGAGACGCCGGCCGAGGCGGCGGCGGGCGCCGACATCGTCCTCATGTGCGTCGGCAACGACGACGACGTGCGCGACGTCGCCAACGGTCCGAAAGGCGCCTTTGCCGGCATGAAGAAGGGCGCGATCCTCGTCGACCACACCACCGCCTCGGCGGAGGTGGCGCGCGAGATGCACGCCGCCGCCAAGTCAAAGGGGCTGCAGTTCCTGGACGCGCCGGTCTCCGGCGGCCAGGCCGGGGCGCAGAACGGCAAGCTCACGGTGATGGTGGGCGGCGATCTGGAGCCCTTCAAGATCGCCGAGCCGGTGATGGCGCATTACGGCCGCGCAGTGACCCTGATGGGGCCGGTCGGCAGCGGGCAGCTCACCAAGATGGTGAACCAGATCTGCATCGCGGGCCTGGTGCAGGCGCTCTCGGAAGGCCTCAATTTCGCGACCCGCGCCGGCCTCGACGGCAAGAAGGTGATCGACGTCATCTCCAAGGGGGCGGCGCAGTCCTGGCAGATGGAGAACCGCGGCACCACCATGCTCGAGGGCAAGTTCGAGTTCGGCTTCGCGGTCAACTGGATGCGCAAGGATCTCGGCATCTGCTTCGCCGAGGCGCGGCGGAACGGCGCCTCGCTGCCGGTCTCGGCCCTGGTGGACCAGTTCTATGCCCGCGTCCAGGAGCGGGGCGGCGGGCGCTGGGACACCTCGGCGCTCATCCACCTGCTGCAGAAAGCCTGAGCCTCACCGCTCGTAGACGGTGGCGACCTCGCTATAGGGGCCGGCGACCGTCGCGAGCGGCGTCAAGCCCGCGAAATCCGCCGCGGTGATGCCGGGCGTGTAGCTCTCGCTCCAGCCGCGCACGAAGATGAAGATTCCGTGCGCGTCGGGATTGCGGATCTCGGTCAGCGGATGGCTGTCGAGATAGAGCCGGTTGCGGCCGAGATAGTAGGCGACATCGGGATGATCGGCGTAGACGTCCTTGCCGTTCCAGTCGATCGGCAGGTCGGCTAGCCGCGCCAGATCGCTGCCGGGGATGCGGGTGTTGTTGTTGAAGATCCAGACGATGCCGTGCGTGAACCAATGCAGCTGGAGCAGCACCACCAGCGACAGCACGGCCGCCGCCTGGCTGCTCCTGAGATCCCCGCCGCGGCGCGACAGCCACGCGAACAGGCGATCGAGACCGACGCCGGCGACCAGGATGTAGATCGGATAGGCGAAGACGAAATAGCGCACGTAGCCGGCGCTGCCGAAGGCGCCGGCGCTCCAGATCGCCGTCATCGCGACGAAATAGGCGATGCCCATCAGGGCGGAGACGACGAGCAGCGGCCCGGCCTCGCGCGGCCGCCGCAGCACGCTCGCGGCGCCGAGCGCGAAGGCGAGGGTGAGCACGCTGTCGAGCGCGAGGAAGCTCAGGAGATATTCCTCCGGTCGGCCGTGCCCGTAAACGTCCACGGCCATCATCGGATAGCCCTTGCTCACGATGAAGAAGG
>DATKPX010000183.1:0-9749 GCA_035523855.1 Allostellaceae bacterium | reverse complement strand
CGCAGAAATTGTCGAACCAGGTGATGATGCCTTGCAGCTTCACGCCGTTGACCAGGAACACCGTGACCGGAGTCTTGTTCTTGCGGACGTAGTTCAGAAACACATCTTGAACGTTTTGTGCCTTTTCTGCGGACATGGGGTAATTCCCTTGTTCTTGGGGCCGAATTCGGCCCGATGGCGCCGACGGGTAGCGGGCGGGCATCGCCAGCCCCCCGGCAACTCATAACAAGATTGGGCGCCGAACGGAAATCACAAGTGCCCAAGCGCGCCCAGCAGTGCCGGGCAGTCAGAAAAATGCAACGTGGACGGGGCTTTGGCGAGCACCGCCGCAACTTCCTCCTGCGCGCCCAGCAGCACCGGCACGCAGCCGGATGCGCGCGCGCACTCGACATCGAGCTCGGTGTCGCCGACGAACCAGCAGGCGGCCGGCGCGATGCCGCTGCCCTCCAGGGCGAGATGCACCGGCGCCGGGTCTGGCTTGTCCGCGCTGGCATCGCCCGCGCCGACGCAGCGCGTGAAGTGGACCTGCCAGCCCAGCTGCTCGACTTCCCGCCGCAGCAGGCGCCCGGTCTTGTTGCTGACCACGGCGAGGTAATAGCCTTCCCGCGCCAGCCTCGCCACCAGCGCATCGGCGCCAGGGATCGTCGTCAACCGCTCCAGATGGATGGCGCTGAAGGTATCGAGATAGAGCTTGCGCGCCTCGTCCCAGCGCTCGCCGAAGAGGCGCGGGAACGCCTCGCGGAGCGAATGGCGGACGCGAAGCTTGGTCTCCGGCAGCGTCCAGGGCTGATGCCCCATCGCCTCGAAGGTGACCACCAGCGCCTCGTGGATCACCAGCCAGCTGTCGACGAGCGTGTTGTCCCAGTCGAAGAGCAGCGCCCGCGGCTTCGCCGTCACGCGTCCCGTCCGCCATGGGCGGCGTAGCGGCTGTAGAAATCGCGCAGCCTGCCGGCGAACTCGCCGGGCCTGCCGTTGCCGACCGCGCTCTCGTCGATCCTCACCACCGGCATCACGTAGGAGGTGGCGCTGCTGATGAAGGCTTCCTTCGCCGCCTTCGCCTCGGCGACGCTGAACGGCCGCTCGACGAAGCGCAGCCCCGCCTGCTCGATCAGCGAGATGATGCCGAGCCGGGTCACTCCGTTCAGGATCGAGTTGGTGGCGGCGCGGGTCACCACCTCGCCGTCCTTGGTGATGATCCAGGCGTTGGTGGAGGTGCCCTCGGTGACGTTGCCGTCGCGGTCCACCTGCCAGGCCTCGTAGGCGCCGGCCTCGCGCGCCCGCTGCTTGCCGAGGATGTTCGGCAGCAGCGACACCGACTTGATGTCGCAGCGCGCCCAGCGCAGATCGGGAATGGTGATGACGCGCACGCCCTCGGCGAGCGCCTGCGCGCTCACGGGCTTGGCGCGGCGCGCGGTCATCACCACGGCGGTCTCGACGCTCTTCGGGAAGGGATGGTCGCGCGGGGCCACGCCGCGGGTCATCTGGATATAGATGATGCCGTTCTGCACCCGGTTGCGGCGGATCACCTCGCGGATGACCGCCCGGAGCGCGCGATCCGGCATCGGCTTCGCGATCCTGAGCTCGTCGAGCGAGCGGTCGAGCCGCTTCAGATGCAGCCCCTCGTCCACCAGCGTGCCATTGTCGATGGTGATCACCTCGTAGACGCCGTCGGCGAACTGGTAGCCGCGGTCCTCGATGTGAACGCTCGCCGAGCGGTGGGGAACATACTGGCCGTTGACGTAGGCAATGCGCGACACTTTTCCTGTCTCCCGAGACTCTCGCCCGGCTCAGGCGCCGAGCTTCGCCGCCCGCTCGCCGTTGACGAGGCCGAGCGATTTGAGCTTGCGATGGAGCGCCGAGCGCTCCATGCCGATGAACGCCGCCGTGCGCGAGATGTTGCCGCCGAAGCGGGTCACCTGCGCGATCAGATATTCGCGCTCGAACACCTCGCGGGCGTCGCGCAGCGGCAGGCTCATGATCTCGCCGCTCTTGTCCCAGCGCACCACGGCGGGCGCGTCGGAGCCGATCTCGGCCGGCAGCATCTCGGCGCGGATCGGCTCGCGGGCATCGCCCGGCGCCATGATCAGCAGCCAGTCGATGACGTTGCGGAGCTGGCGCACGTTGCCGGGCCAGTCATAGGCCTGCAGCGTCGCCATGGCGTCGTCGCCGATCTCGCGCGGCGGCAGGCGCGAGGCTTCCGCGGCGCGCTGCATGAAATGCCGCGCCAGCAGCGGGATGTCCTCGCGGCGCTGCATCAGCGGCGGCACGTGGATCGGCACCACGGCAAGACGATAGTAGAGGTCCTCGCGGAAGCGGCCGGCGGTGATCTCTCCTTCGAGGTCGCGGTTGGTGGCGGCGATCACCCGGACGTCGACGGTGACGCGGCTGCCGCCGACGCGCTCGAAGGTCTGCTCCTGCAGGCCGCGCACGATCTTGCTCTGGGTCTCCAGCGGCATGTCGCCGACCTCGTCGAGGAAGAGCGTGCCGCCATGCGCCTCCTCGAAGGTGCCGATCTTGCGCGGCGCCTCCGGCGCCTCGATGCCGGCCTCGCAGCCGAAGAGCTCGATCTCCAGCCGCTCCGGCCGCAGCATGGCGCAGTTCACCACCACGAAGGGGCCGCGCGCGCGGCGCGAGCGCCGGTGCAGCAGGCGCGCCACCACCTCCTTGCCGGAGCCGGGGGCGCCGGTGATCACCACGCGGCTTCCCGTCGGCGCCACCTTCTCCACCTGCTGGCGCAGCTGGTTGACGGCGTGCGAGCAGCCGATCAGCTCCTCGTCGCCACCGACGCGCAGGCGCAGCTCCTCGTTCTCCCGGCGGAGCCGCGCGTTCTCGATCACGCGCTCGACGATGAGCAGCAGCCGGTCCGATTTGAAGGGCTTCTCGATGAAATCCTGGGCGCCGATCTTGATCGCCGCCACCGCGGTCTCGATGGTGCCGTGACCGCTGATCATGATCACCGGCAGGTTCGGCGCCTCCTGGCGCACCAGCTTCAGGATCTCGATGCCGTCGAGCTCGCTGCCCTGCAGCCAGATGTCGAGGATGAGCGCCGAGGGCAGCCGCGCGCGGACGGTGGCGAGCGCCTCGCTGCTGTTGGCGGCCTGCCGCGTCGTGTAGCCCTCGTCCTCGAGAACGCCCGAGATCAGCATGCGGATGTCGGCTTCGTCGTCGACGACAAGGATGTCGTGCGCCATCGGCGGCTAGGCCTCCACCGGCTCGGCTGCCGCGCGCTCCGCCGCGCCGCGCGTCTCGCTGGCGGGGAAGCTCAGCGTCACCCGTGCGCCGCCCCCTTCACGATCCTCCAGAACCAATTCTCCTCCGTGCTCTTCCATCACCTTCTTCACGATCGCAAGTCCGAGGCCGGTGCCCTTCGCCCGCGTGGTCACGTAGGGCTCGGTCAGGCGCTCGCGCCCTTCCCGCGGCAATCCTCGCCCGTTGTCCTCGATCACCAGCGTGACGCGCTCCGGCGTCTCGGTCAGGCTGACGCGAATATGCCCGGGCGGCGCGTCGCCGTCACGCCCCTGAATCGACTCGACGGCGTTCTTGAGCAGATTGACCAGCGCCTGGCTGACCTGCCGCGCATCGCAGGACACCAGCACGGGATGCGGCGGAAGGACGGTCTCGAAGCGGATGTCGGTCGCCGCGGTGCGCTGCAGGAACACCGCCTGGCGGGTGATCTCCAGCAGATCCTCGGTCTTGATCATCGCCGCCGGCATGCGGGCAAACGAGGAGAACTCGTCGACCATGCGGCCGATATCGCCGACGTGGCGGATGATGGTGTCGGTGCAGATCTGGAAGGTGTCGGCGTCGTTGCTGATTTCCTTGAGGTACTTCCGCTTCAACCGCTCGGCGGAAAGCTGGATCGGCGTCAGCGGGTTCTTGATCTCGTGGGCGATGCGGCGCGCCACGTCCGCCCAGGCGGCCTTCCTCTGCGCCGAGAGCAGCTCGGTCACGTCGTCGAAGGTCACGACATAGCCCTGGTTCTCGGCGCCCGCGTGCTCGGCGGCGATGCGGACATGGAGCGTGTAGGAGCGACCCTTGCGCGGCACCTCGATCTGCGCCTGCACCAGCCGGTCGGGCCGGCGCGCCGCCTCGGCGAAGAGCGCCGCCATCTCCGGCACCACCTGAGCGAGCTCCTCGCCGATGTGGCGCTCGAGATCGACATCGAGCAGCACCGCCGCCGAGCGGTTCGGCAGGTTGATGCGGCCCTCGCGGTCGACGCCGATGACGCCGGCGGAGACGCCAGAGAGCACCGCCTCGGTGAAGCGGCGGCGCTCGTCGAGCTGGCTGTTCGCCTCGATGAGCTCGCGCTGCTGCGTCTCGATCTGCATGGTCATGCGGTTGAAGGCGCGCGAGAGGATGCTGAGCTCCTCGTCCCCCTCGCCTTCGGAGACGCGCGCGGCGAGATCGCCGGCGCGCACCCGCTCCGCCGCCGCCGAGAGCGCCGAGATCGGCCGCGCCAGCTTGGTGGCGAAGGTGAGGCCCACCCAAACCGAGGACAGCAGGAACAGCAGCGCCACCACCAGGAAGATCAGGGCGAAGGTGATCTGGTAGTCCGAGCGCTGCCCCTCCAGGGTCTCGTACTGCGTCACCGCGCGCTGGGTCTGCTCCATGTGATTGAGCACCAGCGGCTCGACAAAGCGGCCGACATAGAGATAGGCGTCCGGGAAGCGATCGAGGCGCACCAGCGCGCGCACGCGGTCGTCGTTGCCGCTGGTGAGGATGGCGACGTCGCCGGAATTGGCCTGCTGCAGCGCCCAGTCCGGCACCGGATCCAGCATCAGCGTGTAGCTGAAGCCGCTGCGCGCCAGCACCCGGCCGCGGCTGTCGAACACCACCGCCTCGGTCAGCGAGCGGAGCGCCGCCTGGGCGCCCACCACCTGGTTGAGCTTCTGGGGATCGACCGAGAGGGTCGCCGCATCGTGATTGAGGTCGGACGCCATCATCAGCACGTCGCCGCGGATCACCTGCTGATGCTCGTGCAGATAGGCCTCGGCGACGGCGAGCGATTCCGAGAGCGCGGTGCGCACGCGCTCGCTGAACCAGGACTGCACGCCGAAGGTGAAGAAGAGATAGGAGAAGATGGCGACGATGATGGTGGGCGTCACCGCGATGAGGCTGAACAGCACCACCAAGCGCACGTGGAGCCGCGAGCCCGCATGGCCGCGCCGCCGCTCCGCCCAGACCTGCACCAGCCGCTTGGCGATGACGGCGCCGAGCGCCAGCAGCAGCACCAGGTTGAGGTTGAGAAAGAAGAGAACCGCGTTCGGGCTCTTGGCGAAGGGCGGCCAGCCGGCCAGCGCCGCATAGGTGCAGACGCCCGAGGCGAGCGCCGCGACGGCGAGCGCCACGGCGAGCTTTCGCCCAAGCCCGACGCGACTGGCCCAAGTGAGAACCTGTCGCGACAAGCTCATTCTGTCCTCGAGAAGTGCCGGGACGCGGGCCCGGCGGAGAGGACTATTTTAGGCCACGCGTGACTTCAATGTCCAACTCGCGGATTTTCTTGCGCAAGGTGTTCCGGTTGAGGCCCAGCAGCAGCGCCGCCTTGACCTGGTTGCCGCGGGTGGCGCCCAGCGACAGCGAGATCAGCGGCCGCTCCACCTCCCGGAGCACGCGATCGTAGAGGCCGGCCGGCGGCAACCCGCCTTTATGGGCTTCGAAGTAGTCGCGCAGGTGCCGCTCGGCGGCGGCGCTCAGGCTCTCGCCCGCCGGCGCCTCGGCCGAGGCCGGCGTCGCCACCTCGGCAAGCTCGGAGGCGACCGCGTCGACGCCGATCTCCTCCTGGGCGTAAAGCGCGGCCAGGCGGCGCACCAGGTTCTCCAGCTCGCGCACGTTGCCGGGCCAGCGATAGGCCTTGAGCCGGTCCATCGCCGCCGCATCGACGCTCTTCATCGGCAGCCCCTCCGCATGGGCGAGCGAGAAGAAGTGCCGGACCAGCGCCGGAATATCCTCGGTGCGCTCGCGCAGCGGCGGGAGGCGGATCGGCACCACGTTCAGGCGATAGAAGAGATCCTCGCGGAACATGCCCTGGCGGATGAGCTGGCGCAGGTCGCGGTGCGTCGCGGCGATGATCCGGACATCCGCCCTGATCGGCGTGCGGCCGCCTACCGTGGTGTACTCGCCCTGCTGCAGCACGCGCAGCAGCCGCGTCTGCGCATCCGGCGGCATGTCGCCGATCTCGTCCAGGAAGAGCGTGCCGCCCTGGGCCTGCTCGAAGCGGCCGGCATTGCGCTGGGTCGCGCCGGTGAAGGCGCCGCGCTCGTGGCCGAAGAGCTCGCTCTCGATCAGCTCGCGCGGGATCGCCGCCATGTTGATGGCGACGAAGGGGCCGGCGCGGCGCTTGCCATAGTCGTGCAGCGCGCGCGCCACCAGCTCCTTGCCGGTGCCGCTCTCGCCGGCGATCATCACCGTGAGATCGGTGCCCATGAGCCGCGCCAGCACGCGGTAGATGTCCTGCATGGCGGGCGACCGGCCGATCAGCGGCAGGTTGCCCTCCTCGAGATCCTGCTCGTGATGGGCGGCGCCGTTGGCGGCGGGGCGCGCGGTCAGCGCGCGCTGCACGGTGCTGACGAGCTCGCGGAGGTCGAAGGGCTTCGGCAGGTATTCGAAGGCGCCGCGCTCGGTCGCCTTCACGGCGGTGAGCAGCGTGTTCTGCGCGCTCATCACGATGACGCGCAGCTCCGGCCGAGTCTTCCGGATGCGCGGCAGCAGATCGAGGCCGTTCTCGTCCGGCATCACCACGTCGGTGATCACGAGATCGCCCTCGCCGTCCTCGACCCAGCGCCAGAGCGTCGCCGCGTTGGCGGTGCTCTTCACCTCGTAGCCGAGCCGTCCCAGCGCCTGGCCCAGCACCGTGCGAATCGCACGATCGTCGTCGGCGACCAGGATGGTCGCGCCGGTCGTCATCACCCGTTCTCCACGCTCGCCATCGGCAGGCATACCCGGAACACCGTCCTCCTCGGTTGGCTGTCGAACTCGATGACGCCGCCATGGTCATCGATAACCTTCGCCACCAATGCAAGACCGAGGCCAGTTCCGTGATGCTTCGTGCTGACGAACGGGTCGAAGAGATGCGGCCGCAGATCCTCCGGGATGCCCTCGCCGTTGTCGGTAACGGTCACGATCAGCGGCAGATGGAGTCGGGTGTCGGTGCCCGCCACCGCCAGGCGGACGCCATGCTGATAGGCGGTGGCGACCTGGATCTCGCCGCCCTGCGCCGGCACCGCCTCGGCGGCGTTCTTCACCAGATTGAGGAACACCTGGATGAGCGCGTCGCGGTTGCCGAGCACCGGCGGCAGCGAGGGGTCGTATTCCTCGATGAAGCGCACATGGCGGGCGAAGCCGGACTGCGCCACCAGCCGCACCCTGTCGAGCACCTCGTGGATGTTGACCGCCCCGCGCTCCAGCGGCCGGCGGTCGGAGAACACCTCCATGCGGTTGACCAGCGCCACGATCCGGTCCGCCTCGTCGCAGATGAGGCGGGTCAGCTCGCGGTCGGTCGCCGGCAGGTTCTCCTCCAGGAGCTGCGCCGCGCCGCGGATGCCGGAGAGCGGATTCTTCACCTCGTGCGCCAACATGGCCGCCATGCCGGTCACCGAGCGGGCGGCGTTGCGGTGGGTGAGCTGGCGATCGATCTTGTGCGCCATCGACCGCTCCTGCAGCGTCACCACCAGCCGCTCCCCCGGCTCGCTCAGCGGCGCCACCTGGATGGTCAGCACATGGGCGCCGAGGCGCGGCGTCTCCAGGGTGACGCCATACTCGGATACGCTGTGTCCGCTGCGGCGCACCGAAGTCATGAGCGCAAAAAGCGGGCTGTCGGCGGGCAGGAATTCGGCAAGCGAAGTGCCCAGCAGAGCGGCGGCGCTGATGTCGAAGAACTGCTCGGCGGCGCTGTTGGCGTACTGGATCACGTCATCCGCGCCGACCACCACCACCGGGTCCGGCAGCGCCGCGAGGATGGTGGCGGCATCGAGGGCGAGCCGCCGCGGCGACGGATCGGGTGCGGCGGACTGCCAGGTCGCTGCCATCTCAGGCCGCCTGCCTTTCCATCTGCGGCTCGTAGAAGGCGCGCAGCATCGCGGTCACCCGCGCGGGATCGTCCTGGCGATTGATCTCGCCGCGGAATTCCGCCGAGCCGTGCAGGCCGCGCGAGTACCAGCCGAGATGCTTGCGCGCCATCCGCATGCCGGTGACGGCGCCGTAGTGGCTCAGCATCGCCTCGTAGTGCTTCAGGACGATCGCGAGCTGGCGGTGCAGCGGCGGGTCCGCGCGACGCTCGCCGGTGCGCAGATAGTGGATCACCTGGGAGAGGAACCACGGCCGGCCATAGGCGCCGCGGCCGATCATCACGCCGTCGGCGCCGGACTGCTGCAGCGCCTCGTCGACCTCGGCGATGCTGGTGATGTCGCCGTTCACCAGCACCGGCAGCTTCACCGCGTCCTTCACCTCGCGCACGAAGCGCCAGTCGGCGCGACCCTCGTAGAACTGGCAGCGCGTGCGGCCGTGGATCGTCACCATGCGGATGCCGCAGGCCTCGGCGATGCGCGCGAGGCCGGGCGCGTTGCGATTGGCATCGTTCCAGCCCGTGCGCATCTTCAGCGTCACCGGCAGCTTCACCGCCTTCACCGTCGCCTCGAGAATGCGCGCCGCATGCAGCTCGTCGCGCATCAGCGCCGAGCCCGCATGGCCGTTCACCACCTTCTTCACCGGGCAGCCGAAATTGATGTCGATGAGGGCGGCGCCGCGATCCTCGTTGAGCTTGGCGGCCTCGGCCATCACCGCCGGCTCGCAGCCCGCGAGCTGCACCGCCATCGGCTGCTCCTCCGGGCAGTTCTCGGCCATTTTCAGCGACTGGCGCGAGGCGCGGACCATCGCCTCGCTGGCGATCATCTCCGACACCACCAGGCCGGCCCCGTGCTCCTTCACCAGCCGGCGGAACGGCAGGTCGGTGACCCCCGACATCGGCGCCAGGATCACAGGATCGTCCAGCCGGACGGGACCGATTTCGATGCTCATTTTTTGCGCAGCTCAGGAATTTGCTTAAAAGTTAGACACCCATCATACCCTGATTTTTGCGCAGTGCAATATGGCGCGAATCGGAGGGGCCGGACTTAGCCCAGCAGGACGTCCGTCACGAATTTGACACCGGGATAGGCCAGCGTCAGCAGCAGGTAGGCCACCAGCACCCCGCGTGCGGCGCGCTGACCGCGAACGCCGCTGAACCGATGCGCGATCAGCAACGCCGCAATGGCGACGAAGGCGGCGAGCGACAGGATCGTCTTGTGATCGAAGACGAGGAGCCGGCCGCTGACGAAATACTCCGCCGCCATGCCGCTCATCAGCCCGAGGGCGAGCACGACCTCGCTGGCTGACAGCAACCGGAGCTGCAGCCCCTCGCTCTCGGCGACCGCGGGCAGGCGGCGGGTGAGCGGGGTCGGGCGCTTTGCCTTGAGCGCACGCTCCTGCAGGAAGACCGCGGCGCCGGCGACCGCGGCGAGGGTCAGCAGGCCATAGGTGACGAGCGCGAGGATGATGTGGGCGCCCATCCAGCCAGCGGGCACCTCGCCCTCGATCGGGCGCTCCGGCGCGTGCTGCCAGATCAGCGCGATGATCCCGAGGACCACGAGATAGGGCACCAGCAGCGGCGTCAGCCGCCAGCCCTGACGCGTGGAAAGCGCGACACCGGTGAAGAGCACGGTGGTGACGGCGATGGTGAGCCAGAGCGACATGGCGAAGCCGGTGTGCCAGCCGCC
>DATKPX010000182.1:0-2917 GCA_035523855.1 Allostellaceae bacterium | reverse complement strand
TCCCAGCAGAGCAGAAAGCTGAAGGCGTCGTCGGCGAGGACGACGAGGTTCATGCCGGCGAGGAAGGCCGGATAGAACGGCAGCACGCGCGCGGGGGCCAGCTCGTGGCGGCCGTATCCGAGGGCGTAGAGGCTCGCCATGGCCCCACCGAGATCGACGACGGCGAGAAAGAAGGCGGCGAGCGCGTCCAGACGGAAATGCGCGCCGAGCCACGGCAGGCCGAGCGGCAGCACCATCGCCGGCGCAGCGGCGCCGCCGAGCAGCTGCGCCAGCGCCGCCGCGAGCGCGATCAGCGAGATGACGAGGGAGGCCGCATAGACCAGCGGCGTGCCCGCACGGGATCGCGCGGCCGCCACGCCGAGGCACGACGTCGCGAGCAAGAGAGCTGTGCACCAGAGAGCGATCACGAGCGGCATCCGGCCCGGCCCTCTCCCGTCACGCCTTCAGCCGCACGCCGCGGCCGCCGCCGGTGCTCGCGGCGCTTTCGCCGATGAGCTCGAGACCGGCGGCATCGAGCGCGCCGATCAGCTTCATCAGGGAATCCACATTGCCGCGGATGACGCCCTCGCTCGCCTCCATGCGCTGGATCGTCGGCACCGAGAGGCCCGACAGCTCCGCCAGCGTCTTCTGGTCGATTCCCAGAAGCGCTCGCGCCGCCCGCAGCTGTGCCGCAGATATCATGTTCAATACATCATACATGAGTATTCAAAACTCATAACTCATGTTTAGGGAATATGAGGAGGCGACGCAATGATTTACCTCAGCCGCGGAGGCCTCGCAGCGGCACCTTCCGTTCCTCGGGACGCGCGCCGGCGCGCTGCCGCTCAGAACCCGACGATGCTGGCGCCGCCGTTGGGGGAGATCACCTGGCCGGTGACGAAAGCCGCCTCGTCGGAGGCGAGGTAAAGCACCAGCCTTGCGTACTCCTCCGGCTGCGCCCAGCGGCCGAGCGGCACCTTCTTCTCCTCGGCGCGGATGAAATCGGCGCCGCGCGCCTTCAGCACCATGTCGGTCCACACACCGCCCGGCGCCACGGCGTTGACGGTGATCTTGTGGGGCGCGAGCTCCTTGGCCCAGGCCTTGGTCATGCCAAGGATCGCCGATTTGGCGCCGATATAGTGCGACGAGGTCTCGTGGCCGGTCATCACCCAGCGCGTCGCCGTGTTGATGATGCGGCCGCCGCCCTGGCGCTTCATCGGCTCGCTCGCGTGCTTGCCGAAGAGGAAGCTCGCCCGCGCATGGATGCCGAACATGCGGTCGAAGCGGCGCTCGTCGATCTCCTCGATCACGGCGTTCTCGCCGCCGACGCCGGCATTGTTGACGAGGATGTCGAGGCGGCCGAAGCGCTGCAGCGTCGCCTCGACCGCGGCGCGAATGGCGGCGGCATCGGCGATGTCGCAGCGGTGCGCGCTGCCGGCGCCGCCGGCTTTCACGATCTCCCACACCGTCCGCTCGGCGCCGTCGCCGTCGATGTCGAGCACGAGGACCGCGGCGCCGCAGCCCGCGAGCGCCAGCGCGTGGGCGCGGCCCATCCCGGCGGCGGCACCCGTGATCAGCGCCACTTTCCCGCGGAGATCTTGATGTCTCTTCATGCGGCCCTCCTCTATCGTCTTGCGCCCGCTCCCCGACGGCGCGCTATTCTGGCGGCGGTCCGACAGGGGGAGAGGAATGGATCTCGCCGCGCTCAGGGAACGTCTCGAGGCCCGCTTCCCAACGCTCAGCCCGCAGCTGCAGCAGGCGGCGCGCTACGTGCTGGGCCATCCGGAGGAGATCGCGCTCAACTCCATGCGCAGCATCGCCGGCCAGGCCGGCGTCACGCCGTCCACCATGGTGCGGCTCGCCCGCGAGGTCGAGCTCGGCGGCTATGAAGAGTTCCGCGCCCCCTTCGGCGCCTGGCTGCGCGAGCGCCAGCATTCCTTCACCGAGCGCGCCCGCGAGCTGCGCCAGCGCGCGCGCCACAGCGAGACCGCGGCGCTCATCAGCAGCATCATGAGCGCCGACGTCGCCGACCTGCAGGAGACCTACACCTCGCTCGGCGAGGCGAAGCTCGGCGCCGCCGAGCGCCTGCTCGCCGCGGCGCCCCGCATCTTCGTGATGGGGCTCCGGAGCCTCTATCCGGTCGCCTTCTTCTTCCATTACGCCGCGCGCATGTTCACCGACAGCACCATCCTGCTCACCGGCCAGGGCGGCGGCTTCGGCGACGAGCTGCGCCGGGTGCGGCCGGGCGACGTCATCCTCGCCATCGGCTACGAGCCCTATCCGCGCGACATGATGCGGGCGCTCGACTATGCGGTGGAGCTCGGCGGCCAGGTGCTGGCGATCACCGACAGCAGCGTGGCGCCGCTCGCCCGCCGCGCCGGCCTCGCGCTCACCGTCGCCGCCGACGGCCCCTCGGTCTTTCCTTCCATCGTGCCGGCGCTCTCGATCGCGCAGACCCTGGTGGCGCTGCTGCTGGCGCGCAGCGGCGAGGAGGCGCTGCAGCGGATCGAGAACAGCGAGCGCCAGCTGCGCAGCCTCGGCGTCTACGATGAGGTGTCCGGCCGGAAGAAGAGACACAAATGATCTTTCTAATTGACCGATTGAAACATCCGTAGCACGCTTTCGGCCTGGGGACGAGTGATCCGAAAGGAGGGCCGGCGGGACGGCATGGCGCAGGAATTCCAGGACCAGGTCGCGGTGGTGACCGGCGCCGCGCGCGGCCTTGGCTTCGCGCTCGCGACCCTGCTGGCGGAGCGCGGCGCCCGGGTCTTCATGGTGGATCGCGAGAGCGATGCGATCGAGACCGCCGCGGCGCGGCTCGTGGCGCGCGGCCTTGCGGTTCATGCCTCCGTCACCGACTGCACTTCCGAGAGCGCGCTCGCCGCGCTCCGGCGGCGGATCGAGAGCGAGGCGGCGGGCCGCCTCGACATCCTCCTCA
>DATKPX010000181.1:0-7896 GCA_035523855.1 Allostellaceae bacterium | reverse complement strand
ATGGGCAGCGTGCCCGGCGCCTATATCGCCGCCCTCATCATCGCCGAGCTGCAGGCGCTGCTGCTGATCGTGCCGCCGTTCCACCTGCTGGGGCTCGATGTGGAGCTCGCGCGCATGACCCTGGTGCCCGGCTTCCTGGTGATGGCGGCGGTGCTGATCCTCAGGCCGAACGGTCTCCTCGGCCGGGCGACCGCGCGCGCCCGCGGGGCCGCGGGCCTGAGGGAGCCGCTGATATCGGCGGCTCCCCCGGCGCTTCGGCGCCTCGCCTGGGCGGCGCTCGGCGTCGCGCTGATCGTGCCGCTCTTCGCCGGCGACTACGCGGTCTCGATCCTGACCGAGCTCGCGATCTTCGTGCTGTTCGCGGCGTCGCTGCACTTCATCATGGGGCCGGGCGGCATGGCGTCTTTCGGCCACGCCGCCTATTTCGGCCTGGGCTCCTACGGGGTGGCGCTGGCGGTCAGGTTCTGGGCGCTGCCGATGGCGGGCGCGCTGCCGCTGGCGCCGCTGCTGGCGGGGGTGGGCGGCCTGATCTTCGGCTGGTTCGTGGTGCGTCTCTCCGGCGTCTATCTCGCGATGCTGACGCTGGCCTTCGCGCAGATCGTCTGGTCCGTCGCCTTTCAGTCGGTGTCGCTCACCGGCGGCGACAACGGCATCCTCGGCGTGTGGCCGTCCGAATGGGCGCGCGGGCGGCTCACTTATTATTACCTGGCACTCGTGCTCTGCCTCGGCGGCACGCTGCTGCTGCGCCGCGTGATCCATGCCCCGCTGGGCTACGCGCTCCGCGCCGGCCGCGATGCGCCGCAGCGCGCGGAGGCGATCGGCATCAACGTGGCGGCGCTGCAATGGGCGGGCTTCGTGCTGGCCGCAGCCGGCGCCGGCCTTGCTGGCGGTCTCTTCGCCTTCTTCAAGGGCTCGGTCTTTCCCACCTACCTCGACATCCCCCGCTCGGTGGATGCGCTGCTGATGGTGCTGCTGGGCGGCGTGCAGACGGTGTCGGGTCCGATCGTCGGCGCCCTCGTCTATGCCGGGCTCGAGGAGCAGCTGATCCGCCTCACCGACTACTGGCGGATCGTGCTCGGCTTCGCGATCATCCTGCTGGTGCTGGCCTTCCCCGAAGGCATCGCCGGCTTCGTCCAGCGGCGCTGGGGACGCGCGGCGTCATGAGCCTCGCTGCCGAGATCCGCGCGCAACCGGCAACCGCATCCGCCGTGCTGGAGGTGCGGGCGCTGCAGAAATCCTTCGCCGGCCTGCAGGCGGTCGGCGGCGTCTCCTTCGCGGTGGCGGCGGGCGAGCTGCTGGCGCTCATCGGCCCGAACGGCGCCGGCAAGTCCACCTGCTTCAACATGGTGGGCGGCCAGCTGCGGCCGGACCGCGGCCGCGTGATCCTCGCCGGCGAGGACATCACCGGCTGGAAGCCGCGGCGGATCTGGCGCCGTGGCGTCGGCCGCACCTTCCAGGTCACCACCACCTTCGTCTCCATGACGGTGGCGGAGAACGTGCAGATGGCGCGGCTCTCCGCCGAGCGCCGGCTCGGCAATCCCTGGGCGCGCGCCACCACGCTCTACCGCGCGGAGGCGCTGGCGCTGCTGGAGCGCGTCGGCATGGCGGAGCAGGCGGACCGCGCCTGCGGCGTCCTCGCCTATGGCGACCTGAAGCGGGTGGAGCTGGCGATGGCACTCGCCAACGCGCCGCGCCTGCTGCTGATGGACGAGCCCACCGCCGGCATGGCGACGCGCGAGCGGGTCGCGCTGATGGAGCTCACCGCCCGGATCGCCCGCGAGCGCGGCATTGCCGTGCTCTTCACCGAGCACGACATGGACGTGGTCTTCGCCCATGCGGACCGCATCATCGTGCTGGACCGCGGCCGCCTCGTCGCCGAGGGCGCGCCCGCCGCGGTGCGCGCCAATCCAAGGGTGCGCGAGATCTATCTCGGCACCGGCGCCAGCACGGGAGGGCACTGATGGACGCGCCCCTGCTGGAGACCGCCGATCTCCACGCCTATTACGGCCGTGCGCATATCCTGCACGGCGTCTCGCTCGCGGTGCCGCGCCACCAGGTGGTGGCCCTCATCGGCCGCAACGGCGCCGGCAAGTCCACCACGATGAAATCGATCATGGGGCTCATTCCCGAGATGACCGGCGCCATCCGCTTCGACGGCCGCGACATCGCCGGCCGGCCGACCCACGAGATCGCCCGCGCCGGCCTCGGCTACGTGCCGGAGGAGCGCCGCATCTTCACCGAGCTGACAGTGGCGGAGAACCTGGAGGTGGGCCGCCGGCCGCCGCGCGCCGGCGCGCCGGAATGGACGCTGGCGCGCCTGTTCGAGATCTTTCCCAACCTCGCCGAAATGCGGCACCGCCGCGGCGACCGCATGTCCGGCGGCGAGCAGCAGATGCTGACCATCGCCCGCACCCTCATGGGCAACCCCGCCTGCATCCTGCTGGACGAGCCCAGCGAGGGGCTGGCGCCGGTCATCGTCGAAGAGATGTGCCGGGCGATCCTGCGCTTGAAGCGCGAGGGGTTGAGCGTGCTGCTCTCGGAGCAGAACCTGCATGTGGCGACCCTGGTCTCCGACCGCGCCTACATCATCGAGAAGGGCGAGATCCGCTACGGCGGCAGCATGGCGGATCTCACCGCCGATGCGGCATTGACGCAGCAGTACCTGGCGGTTTGAGAATCCATCTTCCATCGAGGAGGCACAAGTCATGGCAGAAGCGGCGGCAGCGGGCGGACCCGCGGGAAAACTCGTCATCCGGAATATCGGCTTGCTGCTGAGCGGCGATCTGGCGCGGCCGATCCTCGACGCCGACACGGTGGTCGCCGTCGACGGCCGCATTACCGGCGTGGGCTCCGCGAAGAGCGTCGATGTCTCCGGCGCCAAGACGGTGATCGATGCCCGGGGATGCGCGCTGGCGCCCGGGCTCATCGACAGCCACGTGCATCCGGTCTTCGGCGACTGGACGCCGCGCCAGGGGCAGATCGGCTGGATCGATTCCTTCCTCAACGGCGGCGTCACCACGATGGTCTCCGCCGGCGAGGTGCATCTCCCCGGAAGGCCGCGCGACGTCACCGGCGTCAAGGCGCTGGCGATCACCGCCCAGCGCGCCTTCACCAATTTCCGGCCCGGCGGCGTCAAGGTGCATGCGGGCGCGCCGGTGCTGGAGACCGGCATGGTGGAGGAGGATTTCGCCGAGATGGCGAAGGCCGGGGTGAAGCTGCTGGGCGAGGTGGGGCTCGGCTCCGTCAAGGCCGGCGAGGAGGCGGGCCGCATGGTCGCCTGGGCGCGCAAGTACGGCATCCAATCGACGATCCACACCGGCGGCCCCTCGGTGCCGGGCTCCGGCTACATCGACAAGGACGTGATCCTGGCGGCGGACGCCGACGTCATCGGCCACATCAACGGCGGCCACACCGCGCTCTCCCTCGAGCAGATCGAGACGCTCTGCGACCGCTCCCGGCGCGCCATCGAGATCGTGCACAACGGCAACGAGCTGGCGGCGCTGCACGCGCTCCGCACCGCGCGCCAGCTCAGGCAGCTCGACCGCGTCATCCTCGGCACCGATTCGCCGGCGGGCTCCGGCGTGCAGCCGCTCGGCATCCTGCGCATGGTGGCGCTGCTCTCCGCCCTCGGCGACACGCCGGCGGAGCAGGCTTTCTGCTTCGCCACCGGCAACACCGCGAAGATCCGCGGCCTCGACTGCGGCCTCGTCGAGCCGGGCCGCGCCGCCGATTTCGTGCTGATGGACCGCGCCCAGCATTCCGCCGGCAAGGACCTGCTGGATTCCGTGCGCAAGGGCGACCTCCCCGGCATCGGCATGGTGGTGATCGACGGCATCGCCCGCATCGGCCGCTCCCGCAACACGCCGCCGGCGGAGCGCGTGCCGGAGCCGGTCGCGCATTAGAGAGCAGTCCCTCTCCCCGTCGGGGAGAGGGGTGGTGGTACCACTTGCTCCTACTTCGGATCGTCGATGACGAGGTTCTTCTCGTTGGTGTCGACGACGAACACCGCCAGCAGCTTGGCGGGCTTGGTCTTGCTGGCGTTGGCGCTGACCGCGTGGTGATCGCCGGGCATCTCGGCGAAGTTCTCGCCGGCGTGGTAGACCGTCACCGGCCCGTCATTCACCTGGCTGCGGATGGCGCCCTCCAGCACCGTCGCATAGATGAAGGCGGAAGGCGGATGCCGGTGGCCGGCGGATGAGCCGCCGGGCGGGTATTCGACCAGCACGCCCTTCATGCTTTTGCCGGGCACGTTCGGCAGCACATGGTCGAAGACCAGCGTCACCTTCGCCTTGGGCGCGCCGGTGTCGGCCGCCGCCGCCGGAACCAGCGGGAGCGCGGCGACCAAGGCCGCGCAGACAAACCGTCTCAGCATCGTCGCTCTCCTTCCCTCCGCCGGCACCGCTCAGCGGACCGGCTGCTGCGCGAGCGACCGGCGGAGCCAGGTCTCGTAGGAGATGGCGCCGAGATGCGGGTTGTCGCCGCTTGGCGTCAGGGACTTGTCGTTGAGCTCGGTGCCGAAATAGCGCGCGTGGATGTCGGGGACCACCTTGCGCGGATCGTGCTTCGCCGCGAGGTAGCGGCGGACGAGCTCGTCGAGGCCGATCGGCTCCGGCCCGGCGATTTCGATCACGCCGTTCGCCGGCGGCATGGTCGCCACCCTCGTCACCTGGGCGGCGACGTCCTCGGCCGCGATGGGCTGCAGATGCGCCGGCGACAGGCGGACGGTCTCGCCGTCGGTGGCGGACTGGGCGATGCCGCCGACGAACTCGAAGAACTGGGTGGAGCGGATGATCGTGTAGGGAATGCCGGATGCCTTGACCAGGTCTTCCTGCGCGAGTTTGGCGCGCAGATAGCCGCTCTCCGGCAGCCGGTCGGCGCCGATGATCGACAGGATGACGTGATGCTTCACGCCCGCGGGCTTTTCCGCCGCCATGAGATTGCGGCCCGAGGTCTTGAAGAACGCCATCACCGGGTCGTCGGCGAAATCCGGCGCGTTGGCGAGGTCGACGACCACCTCCGCCCCCGCCACGGCCTGGGCGAGACCTTCGCCGGTGATGGTGTTGACACCCGTATTGGGCGACGCCGCGGTGACCTGATGCCCCTGCCGGCGCAGATTTGCCACCACCTGGCTGCCGATGAGGCCGGTGCCGCCGATGACCACGATTTTCATGATTGCTGCTCCATCCCTAAATGACGGAGGGAGGATGGGCGCGGGCGCGCGAGGCGACTTTGCGGCAACGTCCAATTTGCCTTGGGTTTTTGTCCAAAACCCTCTGCGGGCGCGCTAGTCTCTGTCCTCGGCCTGGACGCACGCCAGCTGGAGCGCCCGCGTGAGGTTCGCATTCGAGGATCAGCTGCTCGACCTGGATCGGCGGGAGCTCACCTGCGGGTCCGCCGCGGTTGCGCTCGGGCCGCAGGTTTTCGACCTGCTGGTCCATCTGCTGCGCCATCGCGAGCGCGTGGTGAGCAAGGACGATCTGATCGATGCGGTGTGGCGCGGCCGCATCGTCTCGGACTCCACCATGGCCAGCCACATCAACGCGCTGCGCAAGGCGATCGGCGATTCCGGCGAGGAGCAGCGCCTGGTCCGCACCGTCGCGCGCAAGGGTTACCGGTTCGTGGGCGAGGTGCGGGAAATCGACCCGGCGCCGGCCCTGGAGGTGGCGATGCCGGTCCCGCCGGATCGGCCGTCGATCGCCGTGCTGCCCTTCCTCAACTTGAGCGGCGATCCCGCCCAGGAGTACTTCGTCGACGGAGTGGTCGAGGACATCATCTCCGCCTTCTCGCATATGAGCTGGCTCTTCGTCATCGCGCGCAACTCCAGCTTCACCTACAAGGGCCGCGCGGTCGACGTGAAGCAGGTGGGTCGCGAGCTGGGCGTGCGCTACGTGCTGGAAGGCAGCCTGCGCAAGGCGGCGAACCGGGTGCGCATGACCGGTCAGCTCGTCGACGCCGCCACCGGCGCCAATATCTGGTCGGAGCGCTTCGAGGGCGAGATCGACGACATCTTCGCGCTGCAGGACCGGCTGACCGCGGATGTCGTCGGCGCGATCTCGCCGCGGCTGGAGCGGGCGGAGATCGAGCGCGCCCAGCGCAAGCCGACCGGGAGCCTCGACGCCTATGACTACTATCTCCGCGCCATGGCGGATCTGCAGCAGGGAACGCGGGAGGCGATCGACCAGGCGCTGCGGCTCTTGGACAAGGCCGTCGACGCCGATCCGGAATTTGCCGCGGCCCACGCCATGGCGGGCTGGTGCTACTTCTGGCGCAAGGTCAATGGCTGGGCGGAGGATCGCGCCCGCGAGGCCGCCGAGGGGACGCGGCTCGCCCGCCGCGCCGTCGAGCTCGGCCGGGATGATGCGGTCGCGCTGGCGCGCGCCGGCCACGCCCTCGCTCACCTCGACGGCGATCTCGATGGCGGCATCGACCTGCTCGAGCGGGCGAAGCGGCTCAATCCCAATCTCGCGGCGGCCTGGTTCCTCGGCGGCTTCCTGCGGGTCTGGCGCGGCGAGCCGGAATACGCGATCGCCCATTTCACCGAGGCGATGCGATTGAGCCCGCTCGATCCGGAGCTCTACCGGATGCAGGCCGGAATGGCGGCGGCGCATCTCTTCGCCGGGCGCTTCGACGAAGCCTCGTCCTGGGCTGGCAAGGCGTTCCGGGACCTGCCGAGCTTCCTGATGGCGGTTGCCGTCATCGCGGCGAGCCACGCCCATGCCGGCCGGCTCGACGAGGCGCGGCGGGTCATGCGGCATCTGCGCCGGCTCGATCCCGCTCTCCGCATCTCGCAGCTCGGGGACTGGCTCTCGATCCGCCGGCCGCAGGACATCGCCGTCTTCGCGGCGGGCCTGCGCAAGGCCGGGCTGCCGGAGTAAGAGCGGGCGGACTACCCTTTGAGGCCGGTCAACGCCACGCTCTCGATGATGCGGCGGCGCAGGATCAGGAAGATCACCAGCATGGGGAGCGTGCTCAGGACGGAGCCCGCCATCAGCTTGCCGTAGTCGGCGCTGAACTTGAACTGGAAGGCGGTGAGGCCGACCTCCATGTTGAAGAGCAGCTGGTCGTTCGCCACCAGCAGCGGCCACAGGAAGGCAGCCCAGGCCTGGATGAAGGCGAAGATGCCGATGGCGCTGAAGGCGGTCATCGACAGCGGCGCGACGACGCGGATCAGGATCCACCACTCCGAGGCGCCGTCGATCCGCGCCGCCTCCAGATAATCGGTGGGGATCGCCGACGCCACGTGCTGGCGCATCAGGAAAATGCCGAAGCTCATGATGAGGTAGGGCAGCACGATCCCCTGATAGGTGTTGATCCACTTGATGGCGTTGAGCTGCAGGTAGAGCGGGATCATGTAGCTCTCGGACGGCACGATGGCGGTGGCGATGACGAGGCCGAAGAGCAGGCCGCGCCCGGGGAAGCGGTACTTGGCGAAGACCGCGCCCGCCAGCAATGAGGTGACGGCGACGCTTGCCGTCGCCACCAGCGAGATGCCGAGGCTGTTGACGAAGAAGCGGGCGAAGGGTGCTGCCTCGAAGATGCCGGTGAAGTTGGCGAGGGTGGGCGCCGCCGGCAGCAACTTCGGCGGCCAGACCGCGATCTCGGTTGCCGGCTTGAAGGATGTGGCCAGCATCCAGAGCATCGGCAGCACCATGAAGACGGCGCCGAGCAGCAGGATGCCGTGGGCGAGGAGCGTCCCGATCCGGGCGGCGAGGCTGCGCTGATACTGCATCTAGCCCTCCTGGCTCCGCACGAAGCGGAACTGGATGATGGTGAAGCCCAGCACGATGAAGGTGAGCGCCACCGCCTCCGCCGAGGCATAGCCCATCTTCAGGTACTGGAAGCCGTTCTGATAGATGTCGAAGACGAGAACGCGCACCGCCTGGCCCGGCGCCGCCT
>DATKPX010000180.1:0-4076 GCA_035523855.1 Allostellaceae bacterium | reverse complement strand
CAGACGTGGTCCACATGGGTGTGGCTGAAGAAGATGTCGGCATCGACCGCGGCGCCGTTCGCCAGCATCGCGTCGCCGAGCAGGCGCAGGCCGGTGCCGCCGTCGAAGATCACCACCCGCTCGCCGTAGCGCAGCTCGACGCAGGAGGTGTTGCCGCCGTAACGGGCGGTGTCGGGACCGGGACAGGCGATGCTTCCGCGCACGCCCCAGAAGCGGATCGCGAGCTCTGTCTTCTCCACCGCGCCTTCTCCCCTCCGCCCTCCCGGACGGGTTCGGTGCCCCTGGTGGCCTGATCGCGACCTTCGTTTCCCGGGAGAGGCAGGCGGAGTCGTGGCCTTTGCGTCCACGATTCTACCCGACGGCTGCCCAGGCCGGTCCGCTTGAAATTCGGACATCTAGCTACGTAGACGGAGAACCGCGCCGGGTCGAGAGAAAAAAGAGTTAATCGCCGCGAATGACCCGAAGGAGCGCGCCGCTTCAGGGCACCAGCCGGTAGCCGCCGGGCTCGGTGACCAGAATCTCGGCACGGGCGGGGTCGCGCTCGATCTTCTGGCGTAGGCGATAGACATGGGTTTCTAGCGTGTGAGTGGTGACGCCGGCGTTATAGCCCCAGACCTCGTTCAGCAGCGCGTCGCGTCCCACCGTGCGGTCGCCGGCGCGGAAGAGATACTTAAGGATCGAAGTTTCCTTCTCGGTGAGGCGGATTTTTTTGCGACCGCTCTGATCGAGCAGCAGCTTGGTGCTGGGGCGGAAGGTGTAGGGACCGATGGTGAAGATCGCATCCTCGCTCTGCTCGTGCTGCCGGAGCTGCGCGCGCAGGCGCGCCAGCAGCACGTTGAGGCGGAACGGCTTGGGGATGTAGTCGTTGGCGCCGGAGTCGAGGCCGAGGATGGTGTCGGCGTCGCTGTCGGCGCCGGTCAGCATCAGGATCGGCGTGCGGATGTTGCTGCGCCGCATCAAGCGGCAGAGCTCGCGGCCGTCCATGTCAGGGAGGCCGACATCGAGCAGGATGGCGTCGAAATACTGCTGCTTCACCTGCTCGAGCGCCTGGTTCGCGGTCTCCACCTGGGCGACCTGAAACTCCTGGTGCAATTCGAGCTGCTCGGCGAGCGAGTGGCGCAGCGCCTCGTCGTCGTCCACGATCAGGATCTTGCGTCCGCCCACCATCGGGAACTCCATCGCTTCGGCATCGGGCCGCTGGCGGCCCGGCTGGTGTTTAAGTTAGCGCGCCGCGCAATGCAATGCTCGCGGGGCGAGCGCCTGACCTGCGGAGATGGCGCATCTGGGATCGCGGCGGGCATGCCCGCGGGCTCGGCGAAACCACCCAAGCCATTCATAAATAATGGAATTTCGTATTCGCCCCAGGGCCCGGACGGCGTTTCAGGCGGCGATCTGCCGCATCACGCTGCGGTGCAATAGAGAGTCGGGTTCGCCCAGGCGCTGGATCACGGAGAAATGATGATCGCCGGGCTGGTCGGCGGTCTCCAGCCTGAGGCCATGCCGGCGCCAGAGCCCCGCCAGCACCTCCTGCTGGCGGTGGAACTCCTCGCTCTCGGCGGTGCCGAGCGCCAGGATGAGCGGCGGCGCCGCGCGCGGCACCAGGTGGATCGGGCTGTTGCGCGCCGCCGCCGCCGCGTCCATGCCCAGCACCTCGTTGAGATAGCAGAGGCGGATCGGCTCCAGATCGTAGAGGCCGCTGATCGCGCAGCCGCCGGCGAGCGGATGGCGATCGAGACCGTGCATGGTCCAGTCGGTCACCATCATCATCGCGGCGAGGTGGCCGCCGGCGGAGTGGCCGGCGACATGGATCCGCGCGGGATCGATGCCGAAGTCGCGCGCGTGCTTGTGCACGAAGGCGACGGCGGCGCGGTTCTGCCGCACGATCTCGTCCATCGTCGCCTTCGGCGCCAGCGTGTATTCCACCATCACCACGGCGACGCCGGCATCCTGGAAGGCGGGGACGATGAAGCAGAAATCCTCCTTGCTGCGCGACTGCCAGTAGCCGCCATGGATGAAGATCAGCGCCGGCGCCGGCGTCCTCGCCGCCGGGAAGACGTCGAGCTTCTCCCTGTCATAGGCGATGTTGAGACGCGACGGCCGCGTCTTCAGCACCGCCTCGGCGGCTGCCGCCCAGCGCGCGCTCCACGCCTCATGATCGGTGACGCGGGCGCGGATGTTGTACTGCGCGTCGAGCCCGGCCTTGTCGTAGTCGCGATAGAGCGCCATCGGAGCCTCCGGAAGCATTTTCCGCCGAAGTGGACGCCGGTTCGGCGCAGAAAATGCGGCAAATGAAGAATCAGGCCTCAGGCAGTCTCGTCCCGCACCGCCAGAATGTCCACATGCCCGACGGTAAGGCGCAGCGCGTCCGCGGCGCGGGCGGCGTGGCGATCGCCGCGCCAGCGCGCGATGCGCGAGGCCGCCGCGGGATCCACCTCGCCGGCGGCCGCGGCGGCGCCGTCGATCATCTGCGCCAGCACCACGTCCTCGGCGGCGCCGAGCCGCCAGTCGCCGGGCTGCTGCTCCACCTCGTATCCCTGGGCGCGGAAGACCGTCTCGGCCGCCGCCGGCGCCTCCGATCCGAGCGCGGCGCCGAAGCCTTTGTCGCCGCGCTGATGCCGCGCGAACAGCGTCTCCACCAGCGCGTCCTCATCATGCGCCGGCTCCCACGCGCGGCGGCCATCCACGTTGATCGCCGCCAGGACGGGAATCCCCGCCAGCCGCGCGGCGAGGCGCGTGAGCCAGGCCCGCGAGACGAGATCGAGCAGCGCCGAGGCGGTGACGCCGTGCGCGCCCGCCAGCGGCAGCGCGTCGAGATTCCCGGCGAGATCATGGGCGACGCTGTGCGCGTGCCAGGCCGCGGCGCCGACGATCACCGTGGCGACGCCGCTGCCGAGGCTGGCGCGATATCCCTGCCCGCGCGCCCATTGCGCGATCTCCGCCGCCTGATGGCCGAGCAGCGCCGGATCCTTCTCGACCAGGCGCCAATCCTGATCGGCGGCGACGAGCGGCGCCAGCGCGCGGAAGCTGCTGCCGCTGCCGGCGCCGAGATCAACGAGCGATGCCGGCGCGTCGCCGGCGCGCCGGCGCACCGCGGCGGCGAAGCGGCGGGCGAGGGGACGGCTGCGGGCGCGCAGATCCAGGGGCTCGCGGAGCCTGAGCCAGTCGAGATCGAAATGCTCGCTCATGCCAGCAGCCGGTCGAGCGCCGCCGCCCAGCCGGCGACCGCCTGGGGCCAGTCCGGCAGCTTCGCGCCGGCGGCGCGCGCCCCCGCCGCGAGCCCGGCGCGAAGCTTTGGCTCGTCGAGAAACCGCGTCAGCGCCGCCTGCAGCGCCGGCGCATCGCCGGGCGGCACCAGCAGGCCGGCGCTCGCCGGCACCGTCTCGGGAATGGCGCCCGCCGTCGTCGAGATCACCGGCACGCCGTGCACCAGCGCCTCGGCGAGCGCCATGCCGTAGCCCTCGTGATAGGAGGGCAGCACGAAGAGATCGGCGGCGGCATAGGCGGCGGTCAGCTTCTCCGGCGGCCATTCGCCGGCGAGGGTGAAGCGGCCCTTGAGGCCGCGGCGGCCGATCTCGTAGCGGAGCGCCGACGCGGTCGCGACATCGCGCTCGAGGCTGCCGATCAGGCGGCAATGCCAGTCGCGGTCGGCGAGCGGCGTCAGCGCCGCCACCAGCAGCAGATGGCCCTTGCGCGGCGTCACCGAGGCGACGCAGAGCAGGTCGAGACGCGCGCGCGGTGGCCGCCGGCGCAGCAGGCGCCGCGGTCGCGGCGTCCCCGGCGGCGTCACCGCGAGACGCGCACGCGGCACGCCATAAGCGGCGACCAGGCGCGCCGTGCTCTCGCTGGGACAGAGCGCGCCGCGCACGAGCTGCAGGAGACGCGCCTCCAGCGCGGCGACACGCTTCTGCTCGCGCTCGCCGAGCCCGGTCTCGTCGGCGAGCGGGTGATGCACGAAGGCGATGACGGCGAGCCGCTGCGCCGCGCGCTCCAGGCAGTCGGCGAAGCCCAGCAGTGCGAGCCCGTCGATGACGACGGCGGCACCATCGGGCAGCGCCGCGAGCGCCGCGCTCGCGGCG
>DATKPX010000179.1:0-14876 GCA_035523855.1 Allostellaceae bacterium | reverse complement strand
GCCCAGCAGCAGCACCTGGCCGACATAGTTTCCGTGCGGATCGACGAATTGCGGGATGAAGGCGCCGAAGAACAGCAGCGCCTTGGGGTTGCTCAGCATCACCAGGAAGCCCTGCAGGAAGAATCCGCCGCGCGGCGCCGGTGCCCGGCCGTCCTCGGCGAGATCACCGGAGGAGCGCATGAGCTTGATGCCGATCCAGACGAGATAGGCGGCGCCCGCGAGCCTCACCCAGTCGAACCACCAGCCCATGGTCTCGATGATCGAGGCGAGGCCGACCAGGATCACGCCGATGAGGATCGCCAGCGCCAGCTGCGCCCCGGCGACGTTGAGGAGCCCCGCGCGCGTGCCATGCGTCAGGCTGTTCGCCACCACCATGGTCACTGCCGGCCCCGGCACGATGGTGATGACGATGGTGGCGAGGACATAGGCGAGATAGAGCTCGAGCGACATGACGGACCTCGGCGGAATGCGACGGGCAACCTATAGTCGATCGCGTCTCGCCGCGCTGCGAGCTTTTAGGCGCTCATGCCGCCGCTGGTGAGCCGGTACCAGGTCACCGCCGCCGAGACATAGGCGCGCTGCAGGAAGTGGAAGGGGATCGTCTTCATCGGGGTGAAGGGCAGCGGCAGCGCGCGGGCGTCTCGGCTGGCGACGTACTCCGCCATCGCCTTCCCCATCGCCGTCTGCAATCCGACGCCGCGGCCCTGGCAGCCGATCTCGATCAGGATGCCGGGCGCCGGCTCGTGCAGGTGCGGCATGTGGTCGGGCGTGATGGTGAGCCGGCCGCACCAGCGATAGGCGATCGGAGTGCCGGCGAGCTGCGGGTAGAGCATCGGCAGCACGCGCTCCAGATGCGCCCAGTCGGCATCGCCCTTCGGCTCGCGGAAAGGACCGCGGCCGCCGATCAGCAGGCGGCCCATATGGTCGAGCCGGTAGTAGAGCAGCAGCTTGCGGGTGTCCGAGGTGACCTGGCCCTCCGGCAGCACCGACTTGCGCAGATTGTCGGAGAGCGGCTCGGTGGCGAACTGGAACGAGTTCGGCGTGATCACGGTCTGGCGCAGCGACGGCCAGAGATTGCCGGTGTAGCCGTTGGTGCAGAGCACCACTTGGTCTGCAGTGACGGTGTGGCCGGTCGCCGTGCCGACGGTCCACTGCCTGCCGGTACGCGTGAGCGACGTCGCCGCGGTCTCGCCGTGGATGCGCGCGCCGGCGCCGAGCGCGGCCTTGGCGAGGCCGCGCGCATAGGCGAGCGGCTGGATCGCGCCGCCGCGACGGTCGAGCCAGCCGCCGGGATATTTGTCGTTTCCCGTCAGGCGAGCCATGTCGGGCTTGTCGAGGAACTGCACCGGCGCGCCGAGACGCTCCCATTGCCGGGTGCGGTTCTCGGCGAGCCTCACCGCGGCGTCGTCATGGGCGCCCTGGATCCAGCCCTTGCGCAGATGCGGCACGTCCATGCGGTGGCGCGCGATCAGATCGAAGACGACGTCGGCGGTGCCGCCGGCGAAGCTGATGAGCTGGCGGCCGCGCTCCTCGCCGAGCATGGCGACGAGTTCGTCGGGATCGTATTTGAGGCCGGGGATCACCTGGCCGCCGTTGCGGCCGGAGCCGCCGAAGCCGGGCTCGCGCGCCTCCAGCACGATCGCCTCGATGCCGCGCTCGGCGAGATGCAGCGCCGTCGAGAGGCCGGCATAGCCGCCGCCGATCACGCAGACATCGGCGCTGGCGGGCGCCGTCAGCGGCGGCGTCGGCGGTGCCGCCGGCGCGGTCGCGGCCCAGAGCGACGGTTCGAGGGGGTAGTAGTCGGCCATGGGTCTTTCCGGAAATGTGCGGGTGAGCTCGACGCGCTCATCTTCGCACGAAGCGCGCCGCCAACAAGCCCGTCCGGGTGACGGCCCGGTCCCCCGCGCCGAGACACCGATAGCGGGAGCTGGCTTGAATTCTCTCGGATTTCCGGTGTTGATCGCCGCTGCGCCGCCCTCTACTCCTGTACTCGTGTTCCTGACAAGAGGGGAAGGATCTGACGCACGAGGATGGCGTGATGGGCGGGGGCGACGCAGCGGCGATCTACGGCAGGGGAGATTGGGAGATCGACCTTGCCCGGCGGGAATTGCGGGCGGCCGGTGCGCCGATTCCGATCGGCGGCCGCGCCTTCGACATTCTCGAGATCCTGGTCGCCTCGGCAGGCGATCTCGTCAGCAAGGACGAGATGCTGAGCCGCGTGTGGCCCGACACCGTGGTCGAGGAGAACACGCTGCAGGTTCACATCTCCGCGGTGCGCAAGGCGCTGGGCGCGGATCGCGGCCTGCTGAAGACGACGTCCGGCCGCGGCTACCGTCTCCTCGGCGACTGGACGGTCCGTCCGCGCGGCAGTGGCCATGACGTCGCGGCTCTCGCGCCGCCGCCGCGGCAGCAGGAGAGAGTCTATCTCGGCAACCTGCCGATGGGCGGCACGGCGCTGATCGGCCGCGCCGAGGCGATGCGGCAGCTGCGCGACCTCACCTCCGCCTACCGGATGGTGACGCTGACCGGCCATGGCGGGATCGGCAAGAGCAAGCTCGCTCTCGAGACCGCGCGCGACCGGCTGCCGGAATTCCAGGGCGACGTCTGGCTGGTCGAGCTGGCGTCGATCGCCGATCCCAACCTGGTCTCCTCCGCCGTCGCCGGCGCCCTCGGCATGGAGCTCGGCCGCGACCGGATCTCGCCGCTCTCGGTGGCGCGCGGCATCGGCGCGAGACGGCTGCTGCTGGTGCTCGACAATTGCGAGCACGTCATCGATGCCGCGGCCGAGCTGGCCGAGACCGTGCTGCGCATGTGTCCCGCCGTCGCGCTGCTCGCCACCAGCCGCGAGCATCTGCGGATCGACGGCGAGGGCATCTATCCGGTTCCGCCGCTCGAGGTGCCGGCGCGGGAGGATGACGGGCGGGAGGCCATGCTGGCGACGAGCGCGGTGCGGCTCTTCATCGAGCGCACAGCCGCGTTGCGCTCGGATTTCGCGCCGAGCGGCGAGGAGCTGCGGGTCATCGCCGCGATTTGCCGGCGCCTCGACGGCATTCCGTTGGCGATCGAGCTGGCGGCGGCGCGCGCCGCGTCGCTCGGGCTGGAGCCCGTCCTCGCGCGGCTGGGCGAGCGTTTCGATCTGCTGACGGGCGGGCGCCGCACCGCCTTGCCGCGGCACAAGACGCTGCGCGCCACCCTCGACTGGAGCTACGAGCTGCTGCCGGAATCGGAGCGGCGCCTGCTGCGGTTCCTTTCGATCTTCGCCGCCGGTTTCACGCTGGAGGCGGCGGCCGCCGTGATGGGCGACGGCAGCTCCGCCCTGCTGGTGGCGGAGGGCGTCGCGAATCTGGTCGCGAAATCCCTGATCAGCTTCGACGGCACCGGCGCGACCGATCGCTGGCGGCTGCTCGAGACCACGCGGGCCTATGCGCTCGGCAAGCTCGCCGAGGGCGGCGAAGCCGGGGCGACGGCGCGCCGGCATGCCGAATACCTGCGCGACTTGATGGTCTCCCGCGCGTCCGGCACGGAGCCGCAGCTCACGGCGGAAGCCCTGGCCCGCTACGGCCGGGAGCTCGACAACGTCCGTGCCGCGCTCGACTGGGCCTTCTCGCCGGCGGGCGATGCCGCGATCGGGCGCGCGCTGACCGCGGCCTTTGTCCCGGTCTGGTTCCACTACGAGCTGATGGTGGAGTGCCGCGAGCGCGCCGAGCGCGCTCTCGACGGCATCGATGCCGACGCGCCGCGCACCGCGCCGCTGCGCATGCAGCTCCATCTCGCGCTCGGCATCGGCCTCACCTTCACGCTCGGCCCGATCGAGAGCACGAAGACGGCGCTGGCGAAGGCGCTGCAGCTGGCGGAGCAGCTCGACGACGACGACGTCCAGCTGCGCAGCCTCTGGGGCCTGATGTCGCTGAATTGGGACATCGGCGAGAACCGCGCCGCGCAGGCCGGCGCGGACGCGTTCTCCCGCGTCGCCCGGCGCACCGGCGATTCGGCCCTGGCGCTGGTCGGCGACCGCCTCGTCGGCGTGACGCGACAGACCGGCGGCCAGCAGCGCGAGGCTCGTCGCTACCTGCAGCGCGTGATGGATTCTTACGTGACCCCGGCGGAGGACCGCCGGCATACGGTCTGGTTCCATTTCGATCAGGCCGCGCTCGCCCGCGCCATGCTGGCCCGTGTGCTCGCGCTGGAGGGCCTGGTGGAGCAGGCGCAGGAGCACGCGCGCATCGCCTTGCAGACGGCCCAGGCGGCCGCGCATGTCTCCTCGCAGCTCTATGCGCTGGTCTTCGCCCACTACCCGATCTCGCTCACCGTCGGCGATCTGCCGGCGGCCGAGCAGGCGGTGGCGATGGTGCTCGACCTCGCCGCGCGCCACAACGCCACCTTCTGGCGGAACCTCGGCCGCTGCCTGGAAGGAAAGCTCCTGGTCAAGCGCGGCGAGTTCGAGGCCGGCGCCCGCGTCCTGCGCGGCGCGCTCGCGACCTACGAAGAGACCGGCTGGACGATGAGCCGTCCCGAATTCGCCGGCGCGCTCGCCGAGGCAATGGGCGCGTTGGGCGAGATCGGCGATGCCCTCGTCGTCATCGACCGCGCGCTCGGCTGGGCGGATGCCGGCGGCGAGCGGTGGTATTATCCCGAGCTGCTCCGCCTCAAGGGCGAGCTGCTGCTGCGGCAGCCGGGCGCCGCGCCGGCGGCGGAAGCCTGCTTCGCCCGCGCCCTCGATATCGGCCATGAGCAGGGCGCGCTGTTCTGGGAGCTGCGCGCCGCCGTCAGCCTGGCGCGGCTGCGGGTCCAACAGGGGCGGGCGGCGGAGGGGCGTCTGTTGCTGGCGCCGGTCTTTGGTCGTTTCACCGAGGGCTTCGACGCGCCGGATCTCCGCGCTGCGCGAGCGCTGCTGGAGAGCTTGCCCCCCGCATAGAGACTCAGGCGTTGCGCCGGCGCGCCTCGGCGACGAGGCGGGCGCTCGCCGCCTCGATGCGCGACTGCAGCTCGGCGAGAAAGGCGCGGCGCTCCAGGCCCGGCGGCAGCGGCGCCAGCGCCTCCACGACGATGCGGCCGGGCCGCTTGAGAAAGCTGCGGCGCGGCCAGAACAGGCCGGAATTGACGGCGACCGGCACCACCGGCAGACCCAGCTTCACGTAGAGCGCGGCGACGCCGGGATGATAGGCGCGGCTCGCACCCACCACGGTTCGCGTGCCCTCGGGGAAGATCACGATCGGGCGGCCCTGCGCCGCCACCCCCTCGGCGCGCCTGAGCATCGCCTTGAGCGCCGCGGCTCCGGCGCCGCGGTCGACGGCGATCATGCCGGCGCGCCGCGCGTACCAGCCATAGAAGGGAATCCAGAGCAGCTCGCGCTTCAGCACGATGGCGGGATCTGGGAACAGCACCGGCGCCGCCAGCGTGTCCCAGGCGGACTGATGCTTCATCGCGATGATGACAGCGCCATGGCCGATATGCTCGGCGCCGCGCAGCTCGTACTCGACGCCGGCGAGAGCGCGCGCCAGCTCCAGCACCGTCCATGACCACCAGCGGCCGAAACCCATGACGGCGGCACGCGGCGCCAGCACCATCGGCAGCGCGAGAACGCCGAGCAGCGCCGTCCACGTGAAGAAGACGAGATTGAAGAGCGCCGAGCGGAGCAGGATCACCCCTGGCTCTCCGATTCCGGCGGGATCGGGATCCAGGGACGGAAGACCGCGTACATGTACTTGTCGTACTCGCCGACGATCAGGCCGAGGGTCCCGGGCCAGGCCCACCAGCGCCCCTGCTTCACGTTCTCGGTGAAGACGGGGTTGGGAATGATGCGGACACCAGGCATCGCGCGGGTGAACTCCAGGAGCGCGCGACGCATGTGATAGGCGGCGGTGACCAGGCGCAGCGAGCGATAGCCTTCCTCGCGCATCCAGGTGGCGGTCTCCTGGGCATTGCCATAGGTGTTGTCGGCGATGTGGCCGAGCACGATGCAGCACTGCACCGCCTCGGCCGGCTGATGCTCCGCATGCAGCAGCGCCGGCACGTCCACCGTCGGGTAGACGCCGGAGACGAAGAGCTTCTTTCCCTTGCCGGCGGCCAGCAGCTGCAGCCCCGCCTGCACCCGCTGGCTGCCGCCGGTCAGCACGACGATGGCGTCGGTGGCGGTGGTGCCGTCCGGCACCGTCTTCGGGATCGATTGCGCGAACCAGACGAGGCCGATCAGCCAGACGATGGGAAGCGCCAGCAGAAGCGTCAGCACGAAGCCGGCGAAGGCGGCGCCGCGACGACGGCGAGGCCGTTCTGGACCGGTCTCGGCGGGAGCCGTCATCAGGGCATGCGCGCCAGCGCGCGCAGCACGGTGATCCGCGCCGTCAGCATGGCGATGAGCCCCGCCGCCGGCGGCAGCAGCAGGAGGAGCGCCCATTCGATCGGCGGCGCGCTCAGCGCCGGCAGCATGCGCACGGCATCGCTGATCGAGCCGACGCGCTCGGCGGCATCGCTGATGCCGAGGAGGGTGAGGAGGGCCAGCGCCAGCCCGATGACGCCGCCGCGCAATCCCAGGCGCAGCGCATGGCGCTCGAACTGCCGCGCGATGTAGCTGTCGCGGGCGCCGATCAGGTGCAGCACCTCGACGATGCCGTGATGGACGGCGAGCCCGGTGCGGGTGGCGAAGATCACCGCCAGAACCGCCGAGAAGCCCACCAGGATCACCACCACGCCGGCCATCGCTTCGATCGCGAGCCCGGTGCGGATCACGCGATCGAGCCAGCGCCGGTGGTCGTCGAGCTGGGCGCCGGGCACCGCCGCGGCGACGCGGGCGCCGAGCGCGCTCACATCGACGCCGGCGGTGACGTCGATGTGGAGATCGATGAGCCGCGGCAGCGGCAGCTCCGCGGGATCGATGTCGGTGCCGAGCCAGGGCTCCAGCAGCTCGACGGTGTGGCGCTGGTCGAGCGGCGTCGCGCTCACCACGCCGGGCGTCTCGCGCAGCACCTTGAGGGCGATCGGCACCGCGCCGTCGTCCTTGCCGCCGACGGGCGCCGCCGGCAGCTCGACGGTGAGGGTGCCGCTGAGACCGCGGTCCCAGCGCTCGACGACGTCTCTCACCACGACGGCGCCCGCCAGCGACAGGCTCGCGAGGTAGACCATGAGCGCCACCATCCACGGCAGGAAGCGCACGGAGCCGTCGCGGTTGAGCGGCAGGTCGAGACGGCCGCGCGCCATCAGCGCACCGCCCGCGGCCGCCAACGCTCGACCCTGAGCTCGCCGCGCTCGAGGTGGAGGCGCGGATGCTCGAAGCGCTCCACCAGGCCCTCGCTGTGGGTGGCGATGACGAGGGTGGTGCCGAGCTTGTTGAGCTCCTCGAAGAGCCGCATCAGGCGGAGCGCCAGCTCGTCGTCGACGTTGCCGGTCGGCTCGTCGGCGAGCAGCAGGCTCGGCCGGCCGATCACCGCGCGGGCGATGGCGACGCGCTGCTGCTGGCCGCCGGAGAGCGTCGGCGGCCGCGCGTGCAGATGCTCGGCGAGGCCGACCCAGCTCAGGAGCTCGGTCACGTGCTCGGCCACGTCGTGCTCCGGCACATCGGCGACCCTGAGCGGCAGCGCCACGTTGTCGAAGGCGGAGAGGTGGTCGATCAGGCGGAAGTCCTGGAACACCACGCCGATCTTGCGCCTGAGCGCCGCCATCTGCCGCCGCGGCGTCGTCGCGATGTCGCGGCCGAACAGCGAGATGAGGCCGCGCGACGGCCGCTCGGCGAGGTACATGAGCTTCAGCAGGCTCGACTTGCCGGCGCCGCTCGGCCCGGTGAGGAAGTGGAACGAGCCAGGCTGCAGGTCGAAGCTGATGTCGCGCAGGACCTCGGGACCCGCGCCGTATCGCATGCCGACATTCTCGAAACGGACCAAGGGGGCCTCTTCAACTCGCCCGGCCGAGCGCTCCGGGGCGCGAAGATGGCATGGGGCGCCGGCCGGCGTAAAGCGCGCCTTGCCGTGCTGCGGCACGCCGCGGGCGCGAGCGGAGGCCGAGAATCGCCCGCCGAGTCGCGGTTTCTGCGATTCGCGTGGCGTCGGCGCGCGCCGGCCTCCTTCTTGCCTCGCCCCGAACCGCGCCGTATAAGGAAGCCCGGCCAAAATTTCGCCCGTACATGATCGTCACCTGCTCAGTATGCCGCATTCGCTACCTGGTCGATCCGCGTGCGCTGGGCCCCAGCGGGCGGATGGTGCGGTGCGCGCAGTGCTCCAACACATGGCATCAGGCGCCGCCACCGGCGGAAGAGGCCGTCCCGGCGGACGTCCTGCCGCCACCCCCGCCACCGACGCCCATCGAGTCGCCGCCGCCCGGGCCGGCGCCGGCCTCGGTGGCGCCGCCACCGCTCGAGGCGCCTGAGCGCATCGAGGAGCGCATCCAGCTCCCGGCGGTGCCGCGGCAGCCGCGCCGCATCGGCGCCACCATCGGCTGGATCCTGCTGCTGCTGATCGTCGCCGGCGTCCTCGGCGGCGGCTATTTCGGGCACGACCAGGTGGTGCGCATGTGGCCGGCCTCGGCCCGCCTCTATGCGCTGCTGGGCATCGCGGCGCCGCAGCCGAACGAGGTGCTGCAGGTGCGCGCCGTGCCGCGGCGCGACGAGGAGAACGGGGTGCCGCGACTGGTGATCGAGGGCGAGGTCATCAACATCTCGCCCGATGCGCAGCCGGTACCGAAGCTTCGCGTGCTGCTGAAGGATCCCAATGACCGCGTGGTGCAGTCCTGGACCTTCAGCGTCAGCACCGAGCGCCTGCTGCCGGGCGCCAGCGTGCCCTTCACCACCAGCGTCTCCCGCCCGAGCGAGGCCGCCACCGGCATGGTGGTGGATTTCGTCGACGGGGACAGCTAGCCGAGTGGGAGGCGGCCCTCCGTCGCGATGGCCAGGATCCTGATCGCCGAGGACGAAGCCTCCGTGCAGGCCTTCGTCGAGCGCGCGCTCAGGCACAGCGGCCACGAGACGAAGACGGTCCCCGACGGGCTGGCGGCGCTCGCCGCGCTCAGGGACGAGAGCTACGACCTGCTCCTCACCGACATCGTGATGCCCGGTCTCGACGGCATCGCGCTGGCGCTGAAGGCGAGCAAGGATCATCCCGACATGAAGATCCTGCTGATGACCGGCTATGCCGAGGAGCAGCGCCGCGCCCATAACCTCGAGGCGCTCATCCACCGCGTGATCGCCAAGCCCTTCACGCTCGAGCAGATCTGCGCCGCGGTCGAGGACGAGCTCAAGAGCTGAGGAGCATGCGATGGAGAAGGCTTTCCTCGCGGTGCAGGAGCCGCTGCCGGGAGAGGCTTGGCGCCAGCGCTTTCTCGCCGGCTGGCCCCGGATGCGTGAATGGTACCTCAAGGAGGGCCTCGCGCCGCGCCCGACCGTGGAGACCTGCCGCGCCGCGCTCGATCGCCACATGCCGGAGCTGCTGCCGCTCTATGAGCGGCTCTGCGACCTCGTCGGCGACGACGACATCGCCCATCGCTGCCTGAGCTGCCTTGATCCGCCGCCGGTGATCACCGGCTGCAGCCAGGCGGTGTGGCTTGGGGAGGGCGGTCCGGCGCTGGTGCGGAACTACGATTTTGAGGTGCCTCTCACCAGCGGCTGCATCGAGGCCGCGCGCTGGCGCGGCCGCCGGGTGATCGCGATGTCACAGCGCGCCTGGGGCGCGCTCGACGGCATGAACGAGGACGGCTTGGTGGCGAGTCTCACCTTCGGTGGCAGCTTCGCCCGCGGCCGCGGCTTCTCGATGATCCTGGTGCTGCGCTACCTGCTGGAGACCTGTCGAACCGTGGCGGAAGCGGTCGCGGCGCTGATCCGCATTCCCATCCCGATGTCGCAGAACGTGACGGTGCTCGATCGCTCCGGCGCCTTCGCGACGGTCTTCCTCGGCCCTGACCGCGCGCCGCTGGTCACCGAGTCCGCTGTCTGCACCAATCACCAGGACCGGCCGATCCATCTTCAGCAGGGCGCCGCAATGCGGAGCGCCGAGCGGCAAACGATGTTGACGCGGCGGCTTGCGGATCCCGCGAGCGATCTGCCGACGCTCGTCAAGGCGATGTTCGAGCCGCCAGTCTATCGTCACTGCAACGAGGACGGCTTTGCCACCGTCTATACGGCCGTCTATCGCCCGCTGCAGGGCTCGGTCGAGTTCATCTGGCCCGGCAAGACTTGGCGGCAGGGCTTCCAGCGCTTCGAGCCCGGCGCCTACACCCACCACTACGCGGCATTGGCCGTCTAGAAGCGCCGCAGCAGGCGGTCGATATAGTCGCGCTCGATCTCCGGTCGCTGGGTCTCGCCGGCGCGGCGACGCAGCTCGTCGAGGATCTGCTTCGCGCGCTCGATGCCGAAATTGTCGACATCGCTGCGACCCATGCGAAGGCGCCCGTCGGTGTAGGTGCCCTCGGCGCTGTCGCCGGTGGGGCGGCCGAGCGGATCGCGGTCGGCATTGGGCATGGCGCCGTCCGGGAGATCGCTGAAACCGCCGGGACCGCCGAAGGCGCCGGTCATCTGATCCATCATGTCCTTGGTCGCCTGCTGCAGCGCGTCGAGCGCCTCGGTCTCCGGACCGACGGCGTCGCCCGGGGCGCCGCGGCCGAGCGCCTCGGAGGAATCCCGCATCGCGCGGTCGGCGCGGCCCAGCGACTGCGGCACGTCGCCCTGATCGCCGAGCTGGCGCATCACCTCGCCCAGCATGCGGCGGAGCGCGTCCTGCTCGGCGGCATCGCCCTGGCCCTGCTGGCCCTGTCCCTGACCCTGCTGGCCCGGACGCTGCTGGCCTTGGCCGCGCTGGCCCTGGCGCGACTGGCGGAAGGTCTTGTCAAGGAGCTGCTGCTGCCGGTTCTGCAGCTGCTGCAGATTGCGCATCGCCTCGCTGCTGTTGCCCTGGCCCTGGCGCGGCTGGGCGAGGCGGAGGTTCTCCAGCATGTTCTGCAGCTGCGAGAGCAGATCGCGCGCGGCGTCCTTGGCGCCGGTCTTCGCCAGGTCGCGGGCGCGGTCGAGCATCTTCTGCAGATCGCGATCCGTCAGCATCTTCGAGGGATCGATCTGCTGCTGATCCTTGGCGTCGGGGTTCTGCTTCTGCATGTTCTCCGCGAGCGCCTTCAGGTAGCGGTCGATCGCCTGCTTCAGCTCCTGGGTCAGCCGCTCGATCTCGGCATCGGGCGCGTTGCGGGAGATCGCGTTCTGCAGCGCCTGCATGAGGTCGCGGATGTCGCGCTGCGCCAGCGCCTCGTGGCCATCCTCGATGCGGAGCGCCAGATCCCACAGCAGCTGCTGCACCGAGGGGATCGCGGTCTTCGGATCCTCGCGGTTCAAGCGCACCGAGCTGATGCGCAGGCCGAGGAACACCACCTTGTCGTCGTCGTAGAAGGCGGGTCGCGAGGCGAGGTCGGTCAGCGTCTCCGCCACCACGTCGCGGTCCTTGGGATGAACAGTGAGCTCGCGGCGCTGGTCGATCAGGGCACGGGCGAAGGGGTTGCGGAACTGCCGCTCCGGCAGCGTCACCGTCAGCGTCTCGCTCTTGCCGGTCTGGCCCGGCGCGTCGGTTGCCTCGAGATGAATCTCGACCGGGAGGCCGGCCCAGGGATGCGGCGTCAGGTCGAAAAAGTTGGCGTTGTGCGCGTCCTTGAGATGGATGCCCGGCAGCGGCAGGTCGAGGGTCATCAGCTCGTCGGGCGGCCCGTCAACGCGGCGCATCACCACCTTGGCAGTCTCGAGCCCGTAATCGTCGGTCGCGTGGTACTCGATCCGGAGCGCGTTGTGCGATGTCTTCTGCGGCGTTCCCACATAGGCGATGGTGGGCGGCGCGTCCGGCACCACGGTGATCGGCCAGGCGCCGAGCGTGCGGCCGCCCTGCGTCACCGCCAGGCGCTCGCCTGAGGTGAGAGTAGTGCCGCCCTTGAAGTTCATGGCGTCGATGCGGGCGAAGTCGGTGGGCTTGCCGTCCACCTCGATCTTGGGGATCTCGCGGCCGCCCTGCACCTGTGCCAGCACCGTGCTGCCGGTGGGAACGGTGATCGGGCCGCTCGCCGGCCCGTGCTGGAGGAAGAGCGGCGGCAGGCCGGTGTAGTCGGGCGGCGTCACCCAGATGTCGAGGCTCGCGGCCTGCGCCGCCGAAGGCGAGAAGCGAAGATCCGGCTGCAGCGCGCGCCAGATGCGGTCGACGCTGTCGCCGCCGGCGTCGATGACCGCGAGCACCAGGGCGATCGCCAGCACGACGCGCAGCCCATAGGGGTCGCGCCGGAGCAGGTTGGCGAGCGGCACGCCGATGCGCAGCCGTCGCGCGCGCTCCGCCATGCGCCGGCGATGGGCTTCCCAGAGCGCCGCCGCGACGGGATCGTCGGCCCCGCCCACCAGACGATCGCTGATGGCAGTGAGCGGGCGATGCTGCAGGCCCGAGGCGGCCTCGATCCGGCGCCGCGCCGCGGCGGCGTCCGGGATGCGGAGCGCGCGCGCCGCGTGCCAGACCGCCACCGCCAGGATCGCCACCAGGACGGCGAGGCCGGCCGCATGCAGCCAGCCGGGGATGACGGAGGGGATGTCGAGGAGGGCGGCGGTGAGGAACACGCCCAGCACCGCGATCGCGGTCGCGCATTCCGGCCAGAAACGCTCCCAGAGCAGCGTCCAGCGCGCCAATTCAACCCGCGCCGCGAGGGATCGCTGGGAAATGGGCGCGGACTCGCGCGCGGGTACGGTCTCGGGCATCCGGGGCCCCTTCCTCTACCGCCCGAGACTGCGACGGCGCTGATTACCAGCGCGTTGCGCGTCGCGGGCTAAAGGCTACGAGCCTGAGAGCCAAGGCGGAATCCGCTCCTGCCCGAGCATCTCCTCGTAGCTCGGCCGGGGCCGGACGATGGCGAAATCCGCGCCATTCACCAGCACTTCCGGCGCCAGCTGGCGAGTATTGTAGCTCGAACTCATGACGGCGCCATAGGCTCCCGCTGACAAGATTGCGAGCAGGTCGCCGTCGGAAACCGGGGGTAGCGGACGCGCCAGGGCAAACGTATCGCCGCTCTCGCAGACCGGCCCCACCACGTCCATCGGCTCCCGCCGCGCGCCGGCGGCGGGCTCGCGCACCGGCACGATCTCGTGCCAGGCGTCGTAGAGCGAGGGACGGATGAGGTCGTTCATCGCCGCGTCCTGGATCACGAATTTCCGCGTGGCGCCCGCCTTCACATAGATCACGCGCACGACCAGCACGCCGGCATTGCCGACGATGGCGCGGCCGGGCTCGACGGCGATGCTGAAGCCGAGATTGTGGGTGAGCCGCCGGGCGAGGGTGGCGTAATCCGCCACCGAGGGCGGCGCCTCGGCGCGATAGCGGATGCCGAGGCCGCCGCCGAGATCGAGGCGCTCCACCGTCTCGCCTTGCTGGCGCAGCTCGAGCGCGAGATCGACCACGCGCCGGAACGCGGCTTCGTAGGGCGCGAGGTCGGTGAGCTGCGAGCCGATATGGACCGCAAGACCAACCGGCCGGATGCCGGGGAGCCTGGCGGCGCGCCGATAGACCGCGCCGGCATGGGCGATGTCGATGCCGAACTTGTTCTCTTTCTTGCCGGTGGAGATCTTGGCGTGAGTGTTGGCGTCGACGTCGGGATTGACGCGGAGCGCCACCACGGCGGTACGGCCGAGACGGCTCGCCACCTGGCTCAGCAGCTCCAGCTCGGGGATCGATTCGACGTTGATCTGGTGGATGTCCTGCGCGAGCGCGAAGGCGAGCTCGCTCTCGCTCTTGCCGATGCCGGAGAAGACGATGCGCTCCGGCGCCACGCCGGCGGCGAGCGCCTTGCGCAGCTCGCCTTCCGAGACCACGTCGGCGCCGGCGCCGAGCCGGGCGAGCAGCCGGATCACCGCCAGGTTGGAGTTCGCCTTCACCGCGTAATGGATCGTGGTGTTGCCGCCGGCGAAGGCCTCGGCGAAAGCCCGATAGGCGGCGGCGATGCCGGCGCTCGAGTAGCAGTAGAAGGGCGTGCCGACGGAGGCGGCGATGCGCGCCAGCGGCACCGCCTCGGCGCAGAGCTCGCCCGACCGATAGTCGAAGCCCGCGGCAACCGAGGTCATTGGTCCGTGGGAACCGGCGACGAGAGTCCCGGAGCCGCGGTGCCCGGCGCCTGGGGAGCAGGCGGCGGCGTCGGCGCAGGCGGGCCCAGATCCGGATCGTTGCGCGGATAGACGGCGGGGTAGTTCTTCGGCTCGCCCGGCGGCGGGCTCGGCGCCGCCTTCTTGCCGCAGGCGGCGAGCGGCGCCAGCAGCAGCGCCAGCAGGCCTGCGAGCAGGAGCTTCCGCATCGGGATCATTCCAGCCGGGCGCGCGCGGCGGCGACGGCGCGGCGCACGTTCTGCGGCGCGGTGCCGCCGAAACTGGTGCGGCTCGCCACCGATTTCTCGACGGTGAGCACGGTGAAGACATCCTTGCTGATGCGCGGCTCGAGCCGCTGCATTTCCGCCAGCGGAAGGTCGGCGAGGTCGCAGCCCTTGCTCTCGGCGAGCTTCACCAGCCTGCCGGCGATGTGGTGCGCGTCGCGGAACGGCAGGTCGAGCTTGCGCACGATCCAGTCCGCGAGGTCGGTGGCGGTGCTGAAGCCGCTCGCCGCCACCCGCCGCATCGCCGCGGCGTCGACGGTGAGGTCGCGCACCATGCCGGCCGTCGCGGCGACGCAGAGCTCCAGCGTGTCGGCAGCCTCGAAGACCGGCTCCTTGTCCTCCTGCATGTCCTTGCTGTAGGTCAGCGGCAGTCCCTTCATCATGGTGAGGAGGCCGAGGAGCGCGCCGTTCAAGCGCCCGGTCTTGCCGCGCGTCAGCTCCGCCGCGTCGGGATTGCGCTTCTGCGGCATGATCGAGCTGCCGGTGGTGAAGGCGTCCGAGAGGCGGATGAAGCGATAGGGCTCGCTCAT
>DATKPX010000178.1:0-23632 GCA_035523855.1 Allostellaceae bacterium | reverse complement strand
GATCCGCACCACACGTCCTCGCAGGCGGCGCTGATCGGCGGCGGCCTGCGCGCCAAGCCCGGCGAGATCTCGCTCGCCCATCTGGGCGTGCTGTTCCTCGACGAGCTGCCCGAGTTCCAGCGCGCGGCGCTCGAGTCCCTGCGCCAGCCGCTCGAAAGCGGCCGCGCCGTCGTGGCGCGCGCCAACGCGCACGTGACCTATCCGGCGCGCGTGCAGCTCGTCGCGGCGATGAACCCGTGCCGCTGCGGCTGGCTCGACGACCCGGCGCAGGGCTGCGGCCGCGCGCCGAAATGCGCGATCGAGTACCAGTCGAAGATCTCGGGCCCGCTGTTCGACCGCATCGATTTACATGTCGACGTGCCGGCGGTGAGTGCCGCCGACCTCACCTTGCCGCCGCCCGCCGAATCCTCGGCCGACGTGGCGCGCCGCGTGGCGGCCGCGCGGCACGTCCAGACCGCGCGCGTGGCGCACCTTGCGGCCGAGCGGCGGCCGCGCTGCAACGCCGAGCTCGACGGCGAGCTGCTCGAGCAGATGGCCGCCCCCGAGCCGGCCGGCCGCCAACTCCTCACCGACGCGACCGAGCGCCTCAAGCTCTCGGCGCGCGGCTATCACCGCGTGCTGCGCGTCTCCCGCACCCTCGCCGATCTCGACGGCGCCCCCACCGTGCGCCGCCTCCACATCGCTGAGGCGCTCAGCTATCGCCGCATCGCGCTCGGCGGGTAGCGCGCCGGCGCTCAGTGATAGACCGTCAGCCGCGCGCCTTCATCGTGCACCATCACCGCGAGGATCTGCGCGTCCTCTGTCTGGCTCATGTTCTCGGCGAAGAGATGGGTGGCGCCGAGCGGCTCGTAGAAGCTCTGCCCGACGGTGTAGATCTGCGGCGGCTCGCCGGCCAATTGCGAGCGGATCGTGCCCTTCAGCACATAGACCGTGAGCGAGGCCTCGTGGTGGTGCTCCGGCGAGAAGGCGCCGGGCGGGAAGTCCACCAGCAGCGCCGTCATCCGCTTGCCCTTCACGTCGGGAATCGCGTGCGAGGAAATCTGCGTGACCTTGGTCCCCGGCCGCGCCGCCATGCTCGCCATCGCCGGCGCATGCTGGTGCACGACGGGGAGCCGGGCGCTCCACAGCAGCAGCGCCGCCAGCACGAGGCCGGTGCCGGCGGCGAGGGCGACGGCGGCGGGGTGGCGCGCGGTTCGTGCGCTCATTGGCCGCGCTCCTCGGGCTTCACGTCGGGCTGCAGGCGGAAGCCCACGCCCATGCGGTTCATCGCGTTCATCAGGGCGATCGCCCAGCTGAGATCGACCAGCTCCTTGTCGCTGAACTGCTCGTGGGCGGCGCGATAGATCTCGTCCGGGGCGTGCGTCGCCGCCACCAGGGTCAGGCTCTCCGCCCAGGCGAGCGCGGCGCGCTCGCGCGCGGTGAAGAAGGCGGTCTCCGCCCAGGTGACGACGGAGTTGAGCTTGCGCGCGGGAACGCCGTGGGCGAGCGCGTCGCGATAGTGCAGGTCGACGCAATAGGCGCAGCCGTTGATCTGCGAGATCCTGAGCCAGATCATGTCGACGAGGCCGATGTCGAGGCCGCACTCCTTCACATAAGCATAGATCGGGCCGATCGCCTGCTGCGCCTGCGGCGACACCTGGCGGTGATTGAGACGCTTTTCCATCGCATCCTCCATGCCGAATTCGCCCCCAGACTAGGGGATTGCTTGGCCCAGGCGGCAGGGCCAAGATCGACGAAACAGATTGGGCCAAAACATGCGCCAAACGGCCGATCCGGCGCCGGCGATCAGCCTCGACCGGCGCCACCCCGCCTATCGCGAGATCTATGAGCGCTTCCGCCAGGCGATCCTGAGCGGCAGTCTCGGCCGGGGCGCGCGGCTCCCGTCGGCGCGCACGCTGGCCGCGCAGCTCGGCCTCGCCCGCGGCACCGTCGACGCCGCCTATGGGCTGCTTGCCAACGAGGGCTATGTGGTGACCCGCGGCGCCGCCGGCACGGTGGTGGATCCGGCCCTCGACCGGCGCGCGCTGAGCGCGCTCGGCGCGCCGCCGGCCGCCGTGCCCGCCGCGCCCGCGACGACGATCGCGGCAGCGGGCGGCCTGCCGCTGCCGTTCCAGATGGGAATGCCGGCGCTCGACGCCTTTCCGCGCAAGGCCTGGTCGCGGCTGGTGGCCCGCCACGGCCGCGCCGCGCCGGAGGCCGCGTTGCCGGAGCCGGCCGGGCTGCCGCGGCTGCGCCGCGAGATCGCGACCTATCTCGGCGTCGCCCGCGGCGTCGTCACCGCGCCGGAGAACATTCTCGTCACCGGCGGGTTTCAAGGCGCGCTCGGCCTCGTCGCCCTGGCCCTGCTGCGGCCGGGCGAGCGGGTCTGGATGGAGGAGCCCGGCTATTTCATGACGCGGCGCGGTCTGCTCGCCGCCGGCGCCAGGCCTGTCGATGTTCCCGTCGATGCCGACGGGCTGCGGGTGCGCGAGGGCATCCGCCGCGCGCCCCGGGCGCGGCTCGCGGTGGTGACACCCTCCCATCAGAGCCCGCTCGGCGTCACCTTGAGCCTCGCGCGACGGCTCGAGCTGCTGTCCTGGGCGCGACGCTCGCGCGGCTGGATCCTGGAGGACGACTATGACGGCGAGTTCCGCTATCTGGGACCCCCGCTGCCCGCGCTGCGCAGCCTCGATCGCGAAGGCCGCGTGCTCTATGCCGGCACCTTCAGCAAGGTGCTGCTGCCGAGCCTCAGGCTTGGATATCTGGTGGTGCCGGACGGCGAGCTCGCGCGCTTCCGGGAGGTGGCGGGCCATCTGGCGCCGGCGCCCGCCTCGCTGCTGCAATCGGCGGTGGCGGATTTCATGGCGGAGGGACAGTTCGCGCGCCACATCCGCCGCATGCGCGCGCTCTACGCCGAGCGGCGGGCGGCGGTGGCGGCGGCGCTCGGCGAGCGCTTCGGCCCGCGGCTCCGCATCGAGCTGCAGGCGGGCGGCATGCATCTTCTCGCCTGGCCCGCCGGCGGGCGCCGCGACAGCGAGCTGGTGGCGCGGGCGGAAGCCGCTGGCCTCGCGCCGAGCGCGCTCTCGCAGATGAGCGCCACCACCCGGCAGAAGCCGGGCCTGCTGCTGGGATTCGCCAACACGCCGGCGGCGCGCGCCGGCGAGGACGCGAGACGGCTTGCGGACGCGCTCGGGATCGATTGAGAATTCTCGGACGAGATGATCTACGGATTGCCGCGCCGCCGGATTCGCCGCAGAGTTTCGCCATGAGAACACGCGCGGATCGGGACCGGGCGCGCAGGCGATGGCGCCTCGCCCTGGCGGTCGGACTGCTGCTGATGACGGCAGCGCGGGTTTCCGGCATGGCGGCGGAAACCGCCGTCGCCGCCGCCTCGACCGAGCAGCTGCGCGCCCGCGTCGCCGCCTTCGACACGCGGCTCCGGGAGTTCCGCGCCGCCTACCAGAGCGAGCTGCTGCAGATCTCGCACAATGACAGCATTCAGGACACCGACAGCGAGCTCGACCGCATCCGCGCGCGCTACGCGCGCCGGTTCAGTGATCAGTTCGAGGCGGAAGGCATCACCCTCCGCGACGAGCTGCTGCGCCGCCTGAGCGGCGTGCCGGTCGGCGGAACGGGGAAGGACGCGGCGCTGCTGGAGGGCGGCCGGCTGAGCGATCCCGCCTCGCTCTCCAGCCTCGCCGGCTATCTGTCGCGGCTGGCGGCGGAGCTGCCCTGACTGTGCTCCGGTCGGATTAAATCCGAACACACGCCAGTCTTGGCCCTATCGATCCGGTCGCCTTTACTGCGCCGGCCGGTCGCCGCTTCGGTGGAAATGCCTCAGCCCGCTTTTCCCGGCAGCGTCAGCCCGGCCTGATCGGCATAGACCTTCACCACCGCGCTGTCGTCCTCGCGGCCGAGGCCCTTGGCGGCGGCGGCGAGGAAGAGCTGATGCGCGGTGGCCGCCACCGGCAGCGGGAAGCTCAGCGCCTTCCCGGTCTCCAGCACGATGCCGAGATCCTTGACGAAGATGTCCACCGCCGATTTCGGCGCGTAGTCGCCGTCGAGGATGTGCGGCACGCGGTTCTGGAACATCCAGGAGGAGCCGGCGGAGTTCGAGATCACCTCGAAGAGCGCGGCGGGATCGATGCCGTTGCGCAGGCCGAAGGCCATCGCCTCGCAGGCGGCGGCGATGTGCACGCCGGCCAGCAGCTGGTTGATCATCTTGACCTTGGAGCCCTGGCCCGGCCTGTCGCCGAGGCGATAGACCTTGGCGGCGATGGCGTCGAGAAAGGGCTCGGCCTTCGCGAAGGCGGCGACGCTCCCCGACGCCATCACCGTCATCTCGCCGCTGGCCGCCTTGGCGCCGCCGCCGGAGACCGGCGCGTCCAGCATGAGGAGACCGGCGGCCTCGATGCGGCGCCCGAGCTCCTCCGCCGCCGCCGGCGCCACCGTGGCGCAGCAGGCGACGAGCGCGCCCGGCGCCAGCGCCTGGGCCGCGCCGCCCTCGCCGAAGAGCGCGGCGCTGGTCTGCTCCGCGTTGACGACGAAGACGAAGACTGCCTCGGCGCCGCGCGCCGCCGCGGCGGGGCTCGCCGTGGCATCGCCGCCGGCCGCGGCGAAGCGGGCGCGGATGTCGTCGCGGAGATCGCAGCCGGCGACCGAGAAGCCTCGTCGCAGCAGCGAGGCGGCGGCGCCATAGCCCATGGTGCCAAGCCCGATCACCGCAACTCTGGACGCCATCGAGATCCTCCGAAAAAAGAAGCGGCGCAATCAGCTCCGAGCCGAGGACGGCACCGACCGATCCTGCCGCAGTCTACGGCAGTTTCCGCACGGTGCCGCATCCTGCCGCGACATCGTTGAGACGCGGCCGGCGATCACAGACATGACACACTGGGCGTGTGTAGCGTCGCTGGAAAACTACCCAGCGGTGCTCATGAGTTCCGCACCTTCGCCTCACCTCTCGGCCATCAACGGCCTGCGCGGCATCGCCATTCTCGGCGTGCTCTTTCATCACCTGGCGCGGCCATCGATCCTCGATCACACGCCCCCGGCATGGCTGCCGGTCGTCTCGCCCGCGGTCGGCGGCTGGTGGACCGGCGTCAACCTGTTCTTCCTGCTCTCCGGCTTCGTGCTGTTCCTGCCTTATGCGCGAGGCGCGCGGGGCATGCGCGAGGCCAGCGACGTCGGTCAGTTCTATCGCCGCCGCGTCATCCGGCTGGCGCCGGCCTTCTACGTCTCGGTGCTGGCGACGCTGGCGGTGTTCCACCAGCCGACGCCGGAATTCTGGAGCCAAGCGCGGCAGCTCCTGAGCTGGACCTACATCTTCAATCCCGCGATCTACCAGCCGCCGCTCAACTGGGCGCTCTGGTCGATCGGCACCGAGGTGCTGTTCAGTCTCGCCTTCCCTGCCCTCGTCGTGCTGGCGATGCGCTTCGGCGCGCTCCGCCTGCTGCTGGTGATCCTGCCGGTCGCGCTGGCGATGCGGGGCTTCGCGCTCGCGCACGAGACTGGCTTCACCGGCCCGACCTGGCTCGGCGACGGGCTGCTGATCGGCCGGCTCGATGAGTTCGCCTACGGCATGGCGATCGCCGAGCTGTTCGCCGCGGGGCGGATGCCGGCGCGCGCCGGCTGGATGCTGGGTCTCTCCGTCGCGCTGGTGGCGGCGGCGTGGCTGCTGTTCGATCTCTGCTTTCACCATGTCCTGCCGGCGGTTGCCGCGGCGCCGGTCGGCAATCTGCTGGATCTTGGCCTCGCCGGGCTGCTGCTGGCGGCGCTGATGCCGGGCCGATGGAGCCGGTGGTTGTCCTTGGCGCCGCTGCAGGCGATCGGCATCGCGTGCTACAGCATCTATCTCTGGCACCTGCCGATCTCGAACCTGGTCGCCGCGGCCGGACTCGGCCGCGGCCTGGTGAACGCTCTTCTGACGACAGCGGCGCTCGCCGTGGTGGCGCCGCTCTCCTACCGGCTGCTGGAGTCGAGCGAGCGGCTGCCCTGGCACGTGCTGCCGCGCGCCGCCGCCGCGGGACGGCTCAAGATTTTCACCTGGGCCGCTGACTCGGCGCCGAACCGGCTTTCGCTACGGCGCTAGAGCATGATCCCGAAAAGTGGATGCCGGTTTTCGGAAAAGATCATGCTCAAACAAAAAACCAGAGCCCGGTTCTGATTCTATCAGAACCGACAAGGCTCTGGCGCTTCCGTCCCCTGACGACAGAAGGCCCCGCGGCAGCGCCGCGAGGCCTTCACCCCTGTCACCCCCGCGGTTATTGGATCCCGGCGGCGAGGGTGCTCGACCATGCCAGCGCACGACGGCGAGGAGTATCCGTAGATTCCCCTAGACGTATTCCGATTGGATTGAATCATTGAATCGGGGACGGCGATCAGGCGTTCGCCAGGTAGACCGGCGTCCGCCATTCCGCGTGGTCGGCGGTCTCGCCGCGGACCAGGGCGAAATATTTCTGCTGCAGGCTCCGCGTGATCTCGCCGACCTTGCCCGATCCCACCTTCTGGCGGTCGATCGACAGGATCGGCTGCACCTCATAGGCGGAGCCGCAGAAGAAGGTCTCGTCCGCGGCGTAGAGCTCGGTGCGGCCGATCTGGCGCTCCTCGGTCTTGCGGCCGAGCTGCTCGCCGAAGATGCGGATCACCGTGTCGCGGGTGATGCTCTCGAGGATGTCGCTGGTGCGATCGGGCGTCACCGGCACGCCGTTGCGGACCATGAAGAAGCAGGAGCCGGGCGATTCCGCCACATGGCCCGCGTCCGTCAGGATGATGGCGTTGTCGTAGCCGTCCGCCTTGGCCTGCAGTGTGGCGAGGCGGCCGTTGTTGTAGTTGGCGGTGGCCTTGACCCGGGCCGGCATGGCGTTGTCGTCGATGCGCCGCCACGACGAGACGCCGCAATGGACGCCCTCCGCCACCTGCTTGCTGGGCGGCATCGACAGCGCCGCGATCATCCAGCCCACCGGTCCCGTCGCGCCCATGTTGCCCTCGCCGTCGACCCAGGCCATGAGGCGGATGTGGATGTCCTCGCGCAGCTCGTTCGCCTTGATAAGGTCGATGAGCGCGCGCTCCATCGCGCGGTTCTCCAGCCGGTGATCGAAGCGCATCACCTTCATGGAGAACTGCAGGCGCTCCAGATGCTCCTGCAGGCGGAAGAGATACATGTCCTTCCGCTTCTCGTTCCAATAGCCGCGGATGCCCTCGAAGACGCCGGCGCCGTACTTCACCGCGGGCGTCAGCACATGCACCTTCGCCTCGGCGAAGGGCACGATCTCGCCGTTCATCGACAGATATTTTGGATTAGCCATGACGAGGTCCTTGCGCTGCGGAGGGGCGCCGCCATCCATCCACGTTCGCGCGAGCGAGGCAAGAGCGCGAGCGTGCGGCGCAGCACATCGGGTGATTTGACAGCCGAGCGCCGTGCTGCGCTATCCTCGTTGCGTCAAGAACGGAGCTCGATCATGGACAGTCTGCCGCAGGCGAATCCCGAGACGGTGGGGCTTTCCGCCAGCCGGTTGGCGCGCATCGACGCCTGGCGCGACAGGATCGTCGCCGACGGCAAGGTGGCGGGCGCCACCACCCTGGTGGCGCGGCGCGGCAAGGTGGTGCATCTCGCCAGCTCCGGCCTTGCCGACATCGCGCGCGGGACGGCGATGACGCCGGCCACCGTCCATCGCTTCTATTCCATGACCAAACCGCTGACGTCAGCCGCGATCATGATGCTCTACGAGGAGGGCCGGTTTCAGCTCGACGATCCCATCACCCGCTTCCTGCCGTATTTCGCCAACCAGCGCGTCTGCACCGGCGCCTCGCGCGGCAAGCTCGAGACGGTACCGGCGGAGCGCGACATCACCTTCCGCGATCTGCTGACGCACACCTCGGGCCTCACCTACGGCTTCATGGAGTCGACCGCGGTCGATGCGCTCTATCGCGAGAAGGGGATCGATTTCGGCGCCGCCGAGACCAGCCTCGGCGCCGTGGTCGAGCAGCTGGCGGCGCTGCCGCTGATCGCGCAGCCCGGCTCCGAGTGGAACTACAGCGTCTCCACCGACGTGCTGGGATATCTCGTCGAGGTGATCTCCGGCGAGCCCTTCGCGACATTCCTGCACGAGCGCCTGATCCGTCCGCTCGGCATGGTCGACACCGACTTCCACGTGCGCGCCGAGAACGCCGGCCGCTTCGCCGCCAATTATGGGCGCGGCAAGGACGGCAAGCTCATGCTGATCGACGATCCCGCAAAAAGCCGCTTCCTCAGGCCGACCCGGGTGCCCTCGGGCGGCGGCGGACTGGTCTCCACCGCGGCGGATTACTGGCGCTTCTGCCGCATGATGCTGGGGAAGGGCGAGCTCGACGGCACGCGCTATCTCGGCCGCAAGACGGTCGAGCTGATGATGACCAATCATCTCCGCGGCGACATGGCGGCGATGGGGCAGCCGCGCTGGTCGGAGTCGACCGCCGAGGGCATCGGCTTCGGCCTCGGCTTCTCCGTCACGCTCGATCCCGCCCGCGCGCAGATCCTCGGCACGCCGGGCGAATGCGCCTGGGGCGGCGCCGCCAGCACCGCCTTCTGGATCGATCCCGCCGAGGAGATGGCGGTGATCTTCCTCGCCCAGCTCATGCCGTCCACCACCTGGCCGTTCCGCCGCGAGCTGCGCGTGCTGAGCTACCAGGCGGTGGTGGACTAAGTCGGCGCGCCGGCTATCGCGCCGCCACCCACTTATCTGACCCGGCGAGCTTCACGGCGACGTCCGAGAAGAAGATCCGCAGCGGATTTCCGTCCGCGTTGCCGCGATGGTCCGTCGCGATGAGGAGGGGGCCCGCCTTCTTGTAGCCGGCCCAGGTCGTGGTGACGACCGCCGGCTTCTTCGGCCCGCCGCGGCGATAGATGAACTGCTCGACCCGGTTGTCGCGCCCGACGAAGAGCTCCCAGGTGTCGCCGGGCGAGAAGCCGCCGTCCGAGGGATACTTCACCACCACGTGCCGCGCCGAGCCGCTCCCCAGCGGCATCTTCTGCACGCCCAGATCCTGCACGGTCGCGCTGTCGTCCCAGGACACATGCAGCGGGTAGAGCAGCCAGTACTGGTCGTTGAAGAAATTCGGATCGATCTCGTTCTTCACGTTGTCGGGCTGGCTGTCGACCTGGGACCGCAGATAGGTGACCTTCACCGGATTGCCGTCCTTGTCCTTGCCTTCGTAGGAGACCTGGTCGGTCTTCGGCTCCCATGTCCAGGTGCGGGAGACGACGACCTTGCCGTCGCGCTCCACGTTGAAGGTGTAGCGGATCGCATCGACCTTGCCGAAACCGTTGAGGCCATAGGTCCTGGCGATCTTCGCGGCAATCGGCGGCCGCGCCTGCGCCCAGCTCGGCATCGCCAGCGCCAGAAGCGCCGCGAAGACCAGGCATCCGATCACCGTCGACCGACTCAGCTTTGTCATGCCCAGCATCGTCATGAACGAGTCTCCCCTGGTGAAAGCCGCCGCCGCGTCATGAGCGCGACGCGTTATCCGGCGGCACCGCATATGCACAAGCGGACTCGACACAGGTGTTGGCCAGCCGTCCAATGACGATGGCGTGAGTGGCGCTCTGCGGTGATGCGTGCTCAGGGGGCGTTGCGGAAGCAGCCTGCGTCCTTCGAGACGCGCGCCAGGGCGCGCTCCTCAGGAAGAGGACCTGTGGCGGAGGGCAGTCAGCAAAGCGCCTCACCCTGAGGAGGCCGCGTGAGCCGCCGTCCCGAAGGGCGCGCCAACGCTCGTCCGCCATCCTGCGCCTGGATCAAGGCGCATTCCCCGCCGCTGGCGGTGCCGCCGCTTCCGCATCCGCGAGGCGGGCGAGGTCGAGGGCGTAGACCTCGATGGTCTCGTCGCGGCCCTGGATCGGCTGCGCCGGCGACAGCACGAAGGCGTCGAGGGCGGCGAGCGGCGCCGCGGGCTCGCCGCGGGCGGTCTCGATCAGGGCGCGGCTCACCACGACAGGCGATCCCAGGCGGCGGGTCAGCTCCTCGAGGCGGCTGGCGATGTTGACGGTGTCGCCGACGACCGCGTACTCGACCCGCTGGTCGGTGCCGATGTCGCCCAGGATCACCGGGCCGAAATGGGCGCCGATGCCGACGGCGAGCGGCGGCTCGCCGGCGGCCGCGCGCTCCTCGTTCCAGGTGGCGATGATGTGCACCATGTCGACGCAGCATTCGAGCGCGTTGCCGGCGTCCCGCGGGCTCCGGCTCGGCGTGCCGAAGGTCGCCATCAGCCCGTCGCCGAGGAACTTCTCCAGCGTGCCGGAATGGACGAAGACCGCGTCGGTCAGGCGCCCGTGCAGCTCGCGCAGCAGCGCCATGGTGTGCTCGGGCGTCTCACGCGCTGCGATCCGGGTGAAATCGACGAGATCGGTGAAGACGACGGCGACGTCCTGCCGGCGCACCTTGCCGATCGGCCCGTCCTTGCCGGCGAGGAGATCGACCATGTTGGGCGAGAAGTAGCGGGCGAGGTTGGTGCGCGCGCGCTCGGCGGATTTGAGGCCGGTGATGTCGAGCGCCACGGTGACGACATGGCGGACGATGCCGGCGGCATCCCGCAGCGGCTGCTTCGAGGTCCACCAGACGCGCCGGCTGCCGTCGCGGTTGACGAACTCCCGCTCGGCGAAGGGCTGCGGCCGGCCGGTCGACACCACCTCGTAGTCGTATTCGCGCGAGCGGTTGCCGTATTCGGGCCCGGTGAAGTCGGCGCTCACCTTGCCCACCGCCGCCGCGGGATCGACGCCATAGACCTCGCCCTGGAAGCGGTTCATCAGCACGTAGCGGGAGTCGCGGTCCTTGACGTTGATGATGCCGGGAACGGCGTCGATGACGGCGCGCAGCAGCTCCCGGCTCTCGGCGATCTCCTCGGCGGCGGCGCGCTCGGCGGTGATGTCGTGGCCGGTGCCGCGATAGCCCACGAAGCGATGCTGGGCGTCGAAGATCGGCCGGCCATGGATGCGCGCCCAGCGCGGCTTGCCGGCGGCATCGCCATAGCGGAACTCGAAGCCGCGATAGGGCTGCCGCGTCGCCACCATGGACTCGTACCAGGCCCAGTTGGCGTCGTCGCCATCTTCCGACAGCCGGAGTTCGCGCCGGTGGCGGCCCAGCACCCTGGCCGGATCCTCGCCGGAGAGCTCGCGCAGATGGCCGGAGAGGAAGACGAAGCGATCCTCGGCGTCGGTCTCCCAGATCCAGTCGCTGGCGGCGGCGAGGATGTCGCGGAAGCGCTGCTCGCTGGCGAGCGCGCCGACCTCGGCGGCTTCCGCCTGGGCGGTGAGGCGCCGCCCGCGCCGGAGCTCGCCGATCAGGATCGCCACCAGCATGCCGGCGCTCGCCATCAGCGCCACCAGCAGCACCAGGACCGAGAGCAGCGCGCCGCGCCGCGTGTCGCTGCGCTCGGCGAGACGCTCGATCTCCGCATGGGCGACGGCGACGCTGGCGTCATGCAGGTCCGGCAGCAAGGCCGCGACCTCGACGGCGACTTCCCGCGCCCAGGGGGCGTCGCCCGCCGGCACCGCGCGGATGCGCGGCTCGAGCCGGGCGAGCGCGATCAGCGAGCGCTCAACCGCCGGCGCGGCGCCCGGCGTCTCGCGGATGCGCGCCCCCATCTCGCCTTCGCGGGTGATGTTGAGCCGGCTCCAGAGCACGTCCAGCCGCTGCTGCACCTCATCGCCGGGCGTGCCGGGCTCGGCATCGCCGCGGCGGCGGAGCGCGTCCACCAGGCGCAGCAGCTCCACCTCGTTCTGGCTCATCGACCAGGCAAGGTTCTCGCCGAAATCATGGGCGACGTTGCTCTCGATCGTGTAGAGGCGCCAGGTGGCGGCGGCGAGACTCGCCACGAAGACCGCGATGGCAATGCCGAGGACGAGATAGGGCTGATGCCGCCGCGGGTGCGGGCGCGGCCGGCTCTCGGCCACCGTCTCGCCGCTCATTGCACCTCCAGCCGGTCGAGCTGCCAGATCCAGCGGGCGTTGATCCGCTCGGAGCGCAGCTCCGGGTGCTCGTCGCGCGGGTAGACGATCCAGATCGGACCCTTGTCGCGGCGCTCGAGATCGCGGTCGTCGCGCCTGAGCGCCAGCAGCACCGGGTATTTGCGGCAATCCTCCGCCGGGATGACGACGCTGTAGTCGTTGATCGCCCGGGCGACCAGCTTGGTCCCGCCGGCGCCGACGCGATCGAGGACGTCCCGCAGCAGCGGCCCCTCGAAACGCGAGACGCCGTCGGTCCAGGAGGTGGAGGTGCGGATCTCGTGCAGGCCCAGCGCCTCCAGCCCGGCGCGGTCGAACCGCGCCTGGCCCGGCCCGGTGGTGTTGGCGATCTGTCCGGTGACCGTGAGCATGACCGGGCCCGTCGGCGGCGGCAGAGCCTCCGCTGCTGCCGGCGCGATCCCGCCCGCCGCCAGGGCGATCAACCCCAGCACGCCGCGCCGGGACAAGCGCCGCTGAAATTCCTTCGTCATGCCTCTCCGCCCGTCGCGCCAGCGCCTCCGCGCCGGCCGGCGACACCCCCTAAGGTAGGAAGGTTATAGCATGACCTCCGCCCGAGGGACGACAGCTCCACCGAGAGCGCGCTTCCCAGCCATCGGAGAGAGGCGCGCGATCCGGGGTCAGCGCGGGCGCAGCCGCCGCACCAGATCGTGCAGCTTCGCGAGATGGGCGCGGACGAACTCGCGCGTCTGCTCGTCGGTGAGGCGCCCGGCGGCGTCGAACTTGCCGGGCGCGCCGATCACCAGCACCTCCGGCCCGGGCAGCACGACGGCGTTCAAATAGACGAAGATCTGCCGCAGGTGATGGTTGGCAAGCGCGGTGCCGAGCGCGCTGGTGCTCGCCCCCATGATCGCGATGGTCTTGCCGTTGAAGGGCTGGTCAGGCTGCCGCGAGGCCCAGTCGATGGCGTTCTTGAGGCCGCCGGGCACCGAGCGGTTATATTCCGGCGTCGCGATCAGCAGCGCATCGGCGGCGGCGATCGCCGCCCGGAAGGCCGCGACGGCGGGCGGAAAACCCTGCTGCCTGACGTCGTCGTTATAGAACGGGATCGGCGCCAGATCGGCGACCTCGATCGTCATGTCGGCGGGCGCCAGCTCCCGGGCCGCGCGCAGCAGGCCGGTGTTGTAGGAGCCTTGCCGCAGGCTGCCGGAGATGCCCAGGACTTTGACGGCGTCGATCATGACGGTTTCCCCTTCGCAAGAGTATGGGCGCGCCCGCGCGGTCATCGGCCGGGCGCGGTGGCGGCCAGCAGCGCCCCCAAGGTCAGCATGGAGAGCGCGGTCGAGATCATCACGCTGCTGGCGGCGCGGGCGACATAGAGGTCATAGCGCTGCGCCAGGATGAAGGCGTTGGAGCCGGTGGGAAGCGCGGCGCAGGCGGTGGCGACCGCGACGTCGATCGGCGCCAGGCGGAAGACGAAGCTGGCGAACAGCCAGACCAGCAGCGGCAGCACCAGCAGCTTTAGCGTCACCACCGTCAGGCTCTCGCGGAGATCGCCGGCGATGCGGAAGCCGGCGATGGTGGCGCCCAGCGAGAACAGCGCCGCCGGCGTCGCCGCGCCGCCGAGGAAATCGAGGAAGCGCCGCAGCAGATCGGGGAGCGGCAGCCCCGCCGCATGCCAGAGGAAGCCGGCGATGATCGAGGCGATGACGGGATTGCCGACGATGGCGATGGCGGTCTTGCGCAGCGTCGCCAGGAAATGGCTGCCCTGGCCGCGGCCGATCTCCACCACCACCGTCGCCAGCGACATCAGGATCAGCGAGTGCAGGCTGATGATGAGGCCGAGCGTCACCAGTCCGGCCTCGCCGAAGGCGGTCAGCACGATGGGAATGCCGAGCTGCACGGAGTTCGAGAAGGCGGCGCTCATCCCCATCAGCCCCTGCTCGGCGAGGCCCAGGCGGAACACCGTGCGGCCGAGCAGCATGCTGGCGGCGAAGATCGTCAGGGTGCCGGCGAAGTAGGCGCCGAGCACGGTGAGGGAGTCGCCGATGGCGGGGATGTCGCCGGCCATGCCGCGGAACAGCAGCGCCGGGATCGCCGCGTAATAGACGAAGACGCCGAGGCCGCGCGCCCCCTCGGCGCCGAGCGCGCCGCTGCGCCCGAAGCCATAGCCCACGAGGATGACGGCAAAGACCGGGAGGACGATCCCGATGACGGTGCTCATGCCGAAATGCGCGCTTCCCCCAAGATCCGGCCCTTGATAGCGCGGCTGGCGCGGGCCGTATATGGCGGAGGCGGCTGGGGCGCGCCCGCCCTCGCGGCTGGGCCTTAGGCCGGGATCTTGGCGGGGAGCGAGAGCTCCTGCTCGGCGACCGTCGGCAGATCGATGATGAACCGCGCGCCCTGGCCGGGCCGGCTCTCCACGCGGATGGCGCCGCCATGGTTGGTGACGATGCCGTGCACCACCGAGAGGCCGAGGCCGGTGCCCTCGCCCACCCCCTTGGTGGTGAAGAAGGGCTCGAAGATCCGCCGCGCCGTCGCCTCGTCCATGCCGCAGCCGGAATCGCTCACCATCAGGCGGATCGTCGTCGGCCGCCGGCGGGCCGGATCCTTGACCGTGTTGAGCGATACCGAGACGGTGCCGGGCTCGGGCCCGATCGCCTGCATCGCGTTGGTGACGAGATTGATCACCACCTGGTGGATCTGGGTGGAATCGCCGACGAAATTCGGCACCGGCCGGATGTCGCTGACCAGCGAGATGGTGGTCGGCACGGTCGCGCGCAGCATCCCCAGCGCCTCGCAGACGACGTTGGCGATGTCGAATTCCTGTCGCTCGGCGCGATCCTTGCGGCTGAACGCCAGCACCCGCTTGACGAGGTCGCGGGCGCGATTGCCGGCGTCGTGGATCATGCCGAGGCACTGCAGCATCTGCTTGTCCCCGCCGGCCCGCTTCATGGCGAGCTTGGTCATCGCGACCACCGGCACCAGCGTGTTGTTGAGGTCGTGGGCGATGCCGCCGGCGAGCGTGCCCAGCGCCTCCAGCTTCTGGGAATGGCGCAGCTGGTGCTCCAGCTCCTCTCGCGCCGCCTCGGTGCGGCGCGCCTCCGTCACGTCCTGGGCGGTGCCGGTGACGCGCGTGACCGCGCCGTTCTGATCGCGGATGCAGCGACCCTCCGAGCTGATCACGCGCTCCTCGCCGTCGGGCCGACGGACGCGGAACTCGACGGCGCTCGGCTCGCCGCCGTTGCGGAGCTCTTTCAGCCATTCATGGACCTTGGGAAAGTCGTCCGCGTGAATCGTGCGGACGAGGCTACCCATAGTCGGCTGAGGGGCGTCCTCGGCGAAGCCTCGGATCCGGAACATCTCCTTCGACCAGATATATTGCTTGCTGGCGACGTCGAGTTCCCAGCTGCCGATCTTGGCGATCTCCTGCGCGCGGTCGAGCCGCTCCTCGCTCGCGCGCAGCGCCGCCTGCGCGGCCTTGAGATCGGTGATGTCGACGCGCAGGCCGGCGATGCCGCCGTTGCGCATCCGCCGGTCGGTGACCAGGAACCAGCGGTCGCCGCCGATCTGCTGCTGGAGCGAGCCGGTTCCGCTGCGGTGGTGCTCGATCCGCTTCGCCAGCCACTCGCGCTCACGTCCGATGGCGTCCGTATAGCGGCCGGCGGCCAGGTCCTCGCGCACCACCTCCTCGAAGGTCCTGCCGATCGCGGGAACGCCGAGCGACTTGCGATAGCTCTGCCGCCAGGCCTCATTCGCCATGATGAGCCGGTCGTCCTGATCGTAGATCAGCACTCCGGCAGAGAGGCTGTCGATGGCGTCCTGCAGCAGGTTCTCCGCGCGCTCGGCGCGGCCGCGCGCCTCGACGATCGCGGTCTCGTTGGTGGCGGTGCCGCGGTAGCCGAGGAACTCGCCCTTGTCGTCGAAGATCGGCTTGCCGCCTACGCAATAGTGGATCCGGTTGCCGCCGTCGCTGGTGAAGGAGTAGCGCAGGCCGCGAAACGGACGACGGGCGTCGAGGTCGGCGCGGTGCGGCGCCCAGGAACCGCCTTCGGCGTCGCTGTTGAACTCCCAGCGCGCGCGGCCGAGCAGCTCCTGCGGGTTCAGGCTGAACGCCGCCGGGCCGTTCTTGGAGAAATAGGTGAAGCGGTGCTCGCGGTCGGTCTCCCAGATCCAGTCGCCGGAGGTCTCGGCGATGTCGCGAAACCGCTGCTCGCTTCGCCGCAGCGCCGCCTCCGCCGCGCCCCGCTCCCGCGCCTCCTCGGCAAGGTGCGCGCCGGCGGCGATCAGCGCGGTCATGACATCGTCCACCTCGATGATCCGCGCCGCCATCGGCGGCAACCGCTCGCCGCGCCCGAGCGCGAGGGCCGCTGCGGCGAGCGCCCGCATCGGGCCCGCGATCGATCGGCCCACGAAAACGACGGTCGCCGAGCCGACGAGCAGCAGCACCGCCGCTGCCACGCCGATGTGCCGGAGCGACTGATAGAGCGGCGCGTAGATCTCCGATTTCGGCACCATCACCACCAGGGACCAGCCGGTGAAGCTGGAACGGGCAAGGGCGGCGAGCGCGGGCTCGCCATGGGCGTCGAGGGCGGTGAAGGTATCGCCGGCGGCGGCGTCGCCGGGCGGCGACCATTGGTCGAGCTCGGCGCTCGGGTCCATCGCCGCGTTCCGCGCGATGATGTGATGGCCGCGGTCCATCACCTGCACGGTCCAGCTCTCCGGCAGCTGCTGGTCCAGCAGCGCCTGGCTCAGCTCGCCCATGTTGAAGCTGATCAGCAGCACGTAGGGGATCTCGCCGCTCAGCTTGACCGGCAGATAGGCAGAGACCTGCGGCTCGGCGAATCCGACGAAGGCGCCGGAAATCTGCGTGACGCCGGTCTCTGCAACCGTCTTGACGATCTGCGTCGATCGGAGCGGCCGCGTCGGCGTTCCAAGCGGGTCGCGGGTGGTGAAGACCTGCATGCCCTCGCGGTCGGCGAGGAGGACCCAGCCATGATGCAGCGCCGCGACGCGCTGGGCTTCTGCGTAGAAGTGCTCCAGGTCGCCCTCGGCGATCGCGTGGCCGCCGGCGAGGACTTCGAGCGCCGATACCGCCATCTTCATCTTGAGGTCCATGGCGGCGGAGAGCGCGCGCGCGGTGCTCGCGAGATCCTTGCGGTCGGCGTCGCGCTCGCGATCGTTCAGGTGCAGGATGACGAACAGCGAGAATGCCAGCAGCGGCAGGATGAGCGCGATCACCGGCACGGTGGCGTAGGTGCGCGCGCTGTGCTTGCGGCTGCACCAGGGGCAGAGGCGCCGCAGCCAGCTTGGCGCGATCGAGGGACGCTCCCCGTCGCTTCCCGCGCCGATTTCACCTGCCGTCTGCTTCGCCATGACTACGAAGGTGCTGTGTCCACGCTCCGGCGGCCGCCATGCCGGACCGGCCGAACTATGCGCGAGAGGCGGGAAAATCCAGTTAAGCGCCGTGCTACGGGCGCATTCCGCGGCATAGGGGATTTCCCCTATGCCACCGCATGCGGCGGCATGACGAAAACGCCGCGGCGCTACTCCGCTCGGGAATCGCGCTCCCGCAGCAGCCGGTCGAAGCGCTCGAGCGTGGCCTCGACGCGCGCCATCAGCGAGCCCGGCGCGAAGCGGCCGTCGCCGTCGAGGCGGCCGAATTCGAGGCCGGTGAGCAGCGTGAGCGCGTCCTCGACGCCCGCCATGGTCCAGAGATGGAAGCGCTCGGCGGCGATGGCGGATGCCACCTCCTCGGTCAGCACCACGTGCGGCGCGTTGGTCGCCGGGATCAGCACGCCCTGGCGGCCGGTGAGGCCGCGCGTCGCGCAGGTGCGGTAGAACCCCTCGATCTTCTCGATGGCGCCGCCGATCGGCTGGCTCTCGCCGTTCTGGTTGACCGACCCGGTGATGGCGACGTCCTGGCGCAGCGGCGCCTCCGCCAGCGCCGACAGCACCGCCACCAGCTCGCCCATGGAGGCGCTGTCGCCCTCGACGCCGCCATAGCTCTGCTCGAAGGTGACGGTGGCCGCGAAGGAGAGCGGCAGGCGGCGGGCGAAGGTGCCGCTCAGATATCCCCCGATGATGTAGACGCCCTTCTGCTGGATCGGGCCGCCCATTTCGGTGGCGCGCTCGACATTGACGATGCCGCGCCGCCCGGCATGGACGCGGGCGGAGACGCGCACCGGCAGCCCGAAGGCATGGTCGCCGAGATCGCGCACGGTGAGGCCGTTCACCTGGCCGATCCGCGACCCGTCGGTGTCGATCAGCACGGTGCCGTCGAGGATCGCCTCCTGGGCGCGGTCCTCGATCCGCGCCCGGCGCATCCGGCGCTCGCCGAGGCATTTCAGCACATGCGGCAGGTCGATCTGCCGGGCGCCGTCGGCGCGCGTCATCGCCGCCGCCTCGATGACGAGATCCTCCACCCGCTCGAAGCGCGCCGAGAGCTTGCGGCGATGATTGGCCCAGCGCGAGGCCTGCGCCAAGAGCCGCGCCACCGCCGGCTCGGTGATGCCGTCGGCGTGGTGGCGGAGCGCCATGTGGCGGATGAGCGCGCCATAGACGGCGAGATCCTCCGGCGCGTCGGGCAGGTCGGGATCGATGTCGGCCTTGATCTTGAAATATGTCGCGAAGTCGGGATCGACCGAGAAGAAGGCGTAATACCAGCGCGGTGCGCCGACGATCACCACCTTGACGTCGAGCGGGATCGCCTGCGGGCTGGGCGCGCCGGCGAGCGGCGGCCCGCCGCTGCGCGGCGGCTCGATCCTGAGGCAGCGGTCGCGCAGCGCCGCCTTGAGAAAGGTCCACACCATCGGCTGCTCGGCCACCGCCTCGGCGCGCAGCACCAGCACGCCGCCATTGGCGCGGTGGAGCGCGCCGGCGCGGATATGGCGGTAGTCGGTGGCGGCGACGCCGCTCTCGACGCGGTATTCGAAGCTGCCGAACAGGTTCTCGTAGGTGGGGGTGGGCTCCAGCACCACCGGCGCCTGGCGCTCCTCGCCGTGATCCACCAGCAGGTTGACGGCGTAGCGCTCCTCGGCGGCGATCGCCCGCGCGGCGTCCGGCTCCGGCTCGCCGGAGGCGGCGAGCAGGTCGAGATGGTCGGCGAGATCGGCGCGCAGCTCGACGATCCAGCGGCCGAGCCCCTTCAGGTTGCCGAACTCGGTGGCGATCGGGTCGATGAGCGGCGCCAGCGCCGCATCCGCCGCCTGCCGGCGCGCCTCGCGCACCGCCTCGGCGAGGCGCTGCTCGCCCTGGCGCGCGGTGCGCAGGAACCCGGCGAGCTGCCGGCGCACCTCGTCGAAACCGGCGATGCGCCGCTGTCGCTCGGCCTCCGGCAGCTTCTGCAGCGCCTCCGCCTCGTAGCCGGCAAGCGGCTGCAACCCCATGCCCTGCGGGGTGCGCTCCACCGCGAGGCCGCGCTCGCCGGCGAAGGCGCTGAGCTCGGCAAAGGCGGTGCCCACGCTCTCGCGCGCCGCCGCCGCCTCGCGCTCCAGCCGGGCGGCGAAATCCGCCGCCTCGAAGGCGCGCGCCAGCGCCTGGCGCAGCGCCGGCAGCAGCTCGTGCAGCCGGTCGCGGAAGGCGCGGCCGATGCCCGGCGGCAGCGCATAGGCGCGCGGCCGGTCCGGGTGGCGGAAATTCGGCAGGTAGACCCAGTCCGGCGCCGGCGGCAGGCGTTTGGCGTGGCTCTCCAGCAGGTCGAGGGTGGCGGTCATCCGGCCGCTGCGATCCTCGCCGATGACGAAGATGTTGAAGCCCATCTCCGGCACGCCGAGGCCGAAGGCGAGGGCATCGCGGGCGCGGCGATGGGAGGAGAGATCGAAGATGCTGGGCGCCGTCTCCTGCGCGGCCGGCGCCGCGCCCGGCGCGAAGAGGGGCGGCCCGACCGCCGCCGCGGCGAGGCGCTGCAGCGTCATGCGGCGCTGCGCGTGCCGCGTGACCTGAGCTTCGCCTCGATGGCGTCCCAGACCTGGACTTCCAGCCGCTTGCCGTCGAGGCGGTTGATCTCCTGGATGCCGGTCGGCGAGGTGACGTTGATCTCGGTGAGGTAGTCGCCGATGACGTCGATGCCGACGAAGATCAGGCCCTGCTCCTTGAGCACCGGTCCGAGCGCCGCGCAGATCTCGCGCTCGCGCTTGGTGAGGTCGGTCTTGCGCGCGGTGCCGCCCACGTGGAGGTTGGCGCGCGCCTCGCCCTCGGGCGGCACGCGCAGCACGCCGCCCACCGCCTCGCCGTCGATCAGGATGATGCGCTTGTCGCCCTGGCGGATCTCCGGCAGGTAGCGCTGCACCATGATCGGCTCGCGATAGAGCGTGGTGAACAGCTCCAGGAGCGCGTTCAGATTGTCGTCCTGCGGGCGCAGGTGGAAGACGCCGGCGCCGCCATTGCCGAACAGCGGCTTCAGGATGATCTCGCCGTGCTCCCGGCGGAAAGCGACGATCTCCTCGCGCTCGCTGGTGACGATGGTGGGCGGCATCAGCGCCGAGAAATGCGTGGCGAAGAGCTTCTCCGGCGCGTTCCGCACGCTGATGGGATCGTTCACCACCAGCGTCGTCTCCCGCACATGCTCCAGGAGATGCGTTGCGGTGATGTAGGCCATGTCGAAGGGCGGATCCTGGCGCATCAGGATGACGTCGATCGCCGCGAGATCGATGGTCTCCAGCGCGCCGAGGGTGAAATGATTGCCGCGCTCGCGCCTGACCTCCAGGCGCTGGCCGCGCGCGGTGAGCCGGTCCTGCTTCAGGCTGAGGCGCCGCGGCAGGTAATGATAGAGCGCATGGCCGCGCGCCTGCGCCTCCAGCGCCAGCACGAAGGTGGAGTCCGCGTCGATGTTGACGGACTCGATGGGATCCATCTGGATGGCGACGGCGAGACCCATGGGACGATCCTCGGAGAGACGGGAGGCGCGGCCAGTATCGAGGCGGAGACTGCCCGCCGCAAGGGGCGCTCACGCTGTCGGGAGCGGTGGCTCAGGGCGCTTCTAGTCCGGCGGGATTTGTCGTAGCTTGGGCGGTCCCAAAGGGGCGCCGACGGCCAAAGGCCGCGAGATCATAGGACCTGGGGAGGTCTGACGCGTGCGGGTGACTTGCCCGGAGAGGAAGACGGGGCCCGAGGGTCCGGTCCGAAGAGCGGCGTCGTGACGGCGCCGCCGCCTAAACGCGCGCCGGCTTCCGCCCTCCTCGCGGTCGAGGAGGTGGCGGTGCGCTTCGGCGGCATCATCGCTCTCGACGGCGTCTCGTTCTCGGTCAATGCGGGCCAGATCTGCGGTCTCATCGGCCCCAACGGCGCCGGCAAGACCACGCTCTTCAATTGCCTCTCGCGGCTTTACGAGCCGCGGAGCGGCCGCATCCTGTTCGCGGGCAAGGCGCTCAAGGAAGTGCCGCGCCACGCCATCGCCGCGCTTGGCATCGGCCGCACCTTCCAGAACCTGGCGCTCTTCCGCAGCATGAGCGTGCTGGAGAACGTGATGGTGGGCGCTCACAGCCGCAGCCGCGGCGGCTTCCTCGCCGGCGCGCTGGGATTGCCGTCGAGCGCGCGGGAATCCCGCCGCGTGCGCGAGCGCGCCCTCGCCCTGGTGGAGGAGCTCGGTCTCGGCGAGGTGGCGGAGGTGCCGGTGGGAGCGCTCCCATTCGGCACCCAGAAGCGCGTCGAGCTCGCCCGGGCGCTGGCGAGCGAGCCGAAACTGCTTTTGCTCGACGAGCCCGCCGGCGGCCTCAACCACGAGGAGGTCGATCGGCTCCGCGGCGAGATCGAGGCGATCCGCGATCGCCGCGGCATCACCGTGCTGCTGGTGGAGCACCACATGAACCTGGTGATGCGCGTCTCCGACCAGGTGGTGGCGCTCGATTTCGGCCGCAAGATCGCCGACGGCAGTCCCGCGGAGGTGCAGCGCAATCCCGACGTCATCCGCGCCTATCTCGGAGCCGCCGCCTGATGGCGGCGGTGCTGGAGGTTCAGGGCCTCAAGGCCTTTTATGGCGCAACCCAGGTGCTGCATGCCGTCGACCTCGCGGTGGAGGAGGGCGGCATCACCGCGCTCTTGGGCGCCAACGGCGCCGGCAAGACCACGCTGCTGCGCGCGCTCTCGGCGCTGGTGCGCACCGAGGGCGAGATCCGCTTCGGCGGCCGCGCGATCGGCGGCCTTGCCACCGAGGATGTGACGCGGCTCGGCATCGCCCATGTGCCGGACGGGCGCGGCACCTTCGTCCATCTGACGGTGGAAGAGAATCTCCGCCTCGGCGCCTATGTCCGCCGCGACAAGGCGGCGGTGGAGGCGGATTTCGCCCGCGTCTATGGTCATTTCCCGCGCCTCGCGGAGCGGCGGCGCCAGCAGGCCGGCACGCTCTCCGGCGGCGAGCAGCAGATGCTGGCGATCTCCCGCGCGCTGATGCTGCGGCCGCGCCTGATGCTGCTCGACGAGCCCTCCTTTGGCCTCGCGCCGATGGTGACGCGCGACATCTTCCAGATCCTCCGCGCCATCAATCGCGAGGAGCGCGTGAGCCTGCTGCTGGTGGAGCAGAACGCGAGCCTCGCCCTCGAGCTCGCCGACCACGCCTATCTGCTGGAGACCGGCAGCGTGGTGATGGGCGGCACCGCCCAGGCGATCCGCGGCGACGAGTCCATCCGCCGCGCCTATCTCGGATACTAGGGGACGGGATCGATGAGCACGCTCCTGCATCAGATCCTCTCCGGCCTCGCCACCGGCGGCATCTATGCGAGCGTGGCGCTGGCGCTGGTGCTGATCTACCAGGCGACCCATCTCGTCAATTTCGCGCAAGGCGAGATGGCGATGTTCTCGACCTATATCGCCTGGGCGCTGATATCCGCCGGGCTCCCCTACTGGGTCGCCTTCTTCCTGACCCTGCTGATCTCGTTTGCCGGCGGCGTGCTGATCGAGCGGGTGGTGATCCGGCCCTTCGACCGCGCGCCGGTGCTGGCGGCGGTCTGCGTCTTCATCGGTCTCCTCGCCATCTTCAACAGCCTCGCCGGCTTCATCTTCACCTACACGCTCAAGACCTTTCCGAGCCCGTTCCCGGCCCAGGCCTGGTACGGCAGCACCTACCTCTCGCCGCACGAGACGGGCGAGATCGCGGTGACGCTCGTCATGCTGGCGCTGGTCTACGCCTTCTTCCGCTTCACGCCGCTGGGGCTCGCCATGCGGGCGGCGGCGCAGAACCCGGTGTCGAGCCGCCTCGTCGGCATCCGCGTCGGCTGGATGCTGGCGCTCGGCTGGGGCCTCGCGGCGGCGGCGGGCGCGGTCGCCGGCATGATGGCGGCGCCGATCGTCTACCTCGAGCCCAACATGATGGGCGGCACCCTGCTCTACGGCTTCGCCGGCGCGCTCCTCGGCGGCATCGACAATCCCTGGGGCGCGGCGCTCGGCGGCTTCATCGTCGGCATCCTGGAGAATCTGGCGGGTGAATATGTGGTGGGCGCCGATCTCAAGCTGACCGCGGCGCTCATCATCATCGTCGGCGTGCTGGTGGTGCGGCCCTGGGGCCTCTTCGGCACCCCCGTGGCGACCCGGGTCTAGGCGATGGCGAGCAGCGTCAGCGCCTCCTCCGCCGCTGCCGCGCCCCGCCGCGCCGCGGCGCCGCGGCTCCATGCCGGGGTCCGCATCGCCTGGGCCGCCGGGCTGGCGCTCGCGGCGGCGGCGGGCGCGGTCGCCGGCATGATGGCGGCGCCGATCGTCTACCTCGAGCCCAACATGATGGGCGGCACC
>DATKPX010000177.1:0-7207 GCA_035523855.1 Allostellaceae bacterium | reverse complement strand
CCCACCGCATAGAAGATGTGGGCGACGTTGAAGTAGATGGCGAGGCTCGGGATCGCCTGCGGCAGCAGGAACGCCAGCAGGATGGCGCCGCGCCAAGGGAGGCGGCCGCGCGCCAGGGCGTAGCCCGCCGGCACCGCGAGGGCGAGGCAGGCGGCGACGGTGAAGAGCGCGATCAGGATGCTGGTGCTGAGGGATTCGATGGCGTCGCTGCGCGGCTTGAACACCTCGAACCAGTATTTGAAGCCGTAGACCAGCGGCAGCTTGTAGGGGAAGTACCAGCGCTCGGCGAAGGCCCAGAGCACGAGGTTGAGGATCGGCCCGAAGATCAGGAAGCCGAGGATGCCCAGAGCGCCGCCCCGCATGAGGCCGGTGAGGGTCACCTTCACAGCCGGCCTCCGCTGGCGACGCCGCGGCGGAGATAGACCCAGGCGGCGATGCCGGTCATGGCGTAGGAGATGAAGCCCAGCGCGTTGGCGGTGCCGTAGTCGCTGTAGGAGTTGATGCGGAAGGCCATGTCGACGGTGATCATGGTGGGCGAGCCGCCGCTCACCATGATCGGCACCGAGAGCACCGAGAGCATGGTGACAAAGGAGAGGATGAGCCCCACCACCATGACCGGGGTCACCTGCGGCAGCACGATCTCCACCAGGATGCGCGGCCGGCCGGCGCCGAGGTTGCGCGCCGCCTCCATGGTGCCGCGGTCGAGGGAGGCCATGGCGCCCGCCACCAGCAGCGTGACGAACGGCGTCTGCTTCCAGACGAAGGTGATGACGATGCCGCGCCAGTCGAGGAGCCCGACCGCGTGCTGGATGTCGATCAGGCCCAGGCTGTCGAAGGCGTTGTTCATCAGCCCGTTCTTGGCGAGGAAGGTGCGCATGCACTGGGCCGCCACGATGAAGGGGATGAAGAGCGGCCAGCGATAGAGCCATTTGAGGAGCGCGACCGCCCGCGGGTTCTCGCCCAGCACGAGATATCCCCCGATCGCCGCCGCCACCGCGCCGATGAGGGCGGTGGAGATCGCCACGATCACGAAGGTGAAGAGGATGTCCTGGCTGTAGAGCTCGTAGGTCCGGGCGAAGTTCTCCAGCGTCGCGGTACCGTCCTTGGCGGTGAAGGCGGAGACCAGCGACAGGAACAGCGGATAGACGAAGAGCGCCAGCACCACGGCGAGCGCCGGCAGCACCAGCAGGAGCATGGAGAGGCGCTGCTCCCGCACGGAAAGCGCAGCCTCTCCGCTGCTCCTCGCGACGCTACTGCACCTTCTTCTCGTAGCCCTCGAGGATGTCGTTGAAATAGGGCGTGATCGGGAAGGTCTTGCCCTTGCTGGAGAGGTCCTGCGGCGTCACGTCGACGAAGAGCTTGTTCCAGGTGGCGTCGTCGAGCTGCGACTTGACCGCCGTGGCGTCGATGCCGGGATACCAGTTGAACTTCTTGACGATGCCCTCGGCCTGCACCTTGGGGCTGGTGGCGAGCGCGATGAATTCCTCGGCGAGCTTGGCGTTGGCGGCCTTGGCGGGGACGACGTAGTACATGGGCTGGCCCGGCATGCCCGGGCCGATCAGCTTCAGCTTCACCGCCGGCGGCAGCTTGCCGTCCGCCTGCCAGGTGTAGAACATGTCGACCCAGACCGGACCCATGGCGATTTCGCCGCGGCCGAGCATGTCGAGAGTGCCGGCATTGCCGGGCGTCAGCACCACCTTTTTGTTGAACTCCTTGAGCTTGCCGAACGCGGCATCCCAGCCGGCCTTGGTGGCGGGATCGTAGGGCCCCTTCATCAGCTTCTCGGCGTCAGAGGTGTTGGCGTAGATCCAGCCGACCACGAAGCTGACGCCGGACATGCCGCCCTTGATGCCGTTGTAGCCGAACTTGTTGGGATTGGCGTCGACCCACTTCACCAGCTCGTCATAGCTGCCGGGCGGGCTCTTCACCATGTCGGCGTTGTAGGCGATCGCGGTCTGGCTGTTGAACATGGGAATGACGTAGCCGGTGGCGTCGGTGCCGAGCGCGTTGGTCGCCGAGGCGGAGGTCACGAACTTGCTGGTGGGCACGTCCTTGGTGTAGGAGGCGAGGAGCTGCTCCTTGATCATGTCGCCGGTCGCCTTCTGGTGCACGACGGCGACGTCGATGTCCCAGCTGGCGTTGCTCTTCTCCGCCATCAGCTTCTCGTAGATCTTCTGCGATCCCGCATCGCCGGGGCCGGTGCCGACCGCCTTCACGGTGACGTCGGGATGATCCTTCTCGAATTGCGGGCCGAGATAGTCCTTGACGTAATCCACCATGTTCTGGTCGCCGGCGGAGATGACGTTGAGCGTCACCTTGCGTTGCGCGATCGCCGAGGGCGACATCAGCGTGAGTGCTACCGCCGTCGCCGCCGAGACGAGAATGAGCCGCTTCATCAAATGCCTCCCTGGTTTCAATGAATGGCCGTCTGACCGGCCGTCGCTGGCGAAGGTTCGGGATAGAGATGCAGGGCCGCCGGCCGCAGGCGGACGCCGATCGCCGCGCCGACGGCATGCCTGACCTCGTCGTCCACCAGCAGCTGGTCGCTGCCGACGCGCACCGCGTAGCGATAGCAGCCGCCGGGATATGAGGCCTGGACGATCTCGCCGCGCAGCACCAGCGCGCCGTCGGCGGCGCCGTCCGCCGGCTGCAGACGCGCGTCCGCGCTGCGGAAATAGGCGAGGATCGGCCGTCGCTCTGCCAGCGCGGCGACACCTCCGTCGAGCACACCCGCGGCGATGGCGAGCGCGCTGTTATGCGGTCCCTCGGCGATGCGGATGCCATCATTGCCGCGCTCCGCCGCCAGCCGCACCACGTTCGCCGCGCCCATGAAGCTCGCGACGAAGGGCGAGTTGGGGCGATTGTAGAGCTCCTCCGGGGCGCCCATCTGCACGATGCGGCCGGCGTCGAGGATGGCGATCTGGTCCGCCATCACCATCGCCTCCTCGCGGTCATGCGTCACGTGGACCGTGGTGATGCCGAGATCGCGCTGCAGCGTCTTGATCTCGTGCCGCACTTCCTCGCGCACGCGGGCGTCGAGGTTCGAGAGCGGCTCGTCGAGCAGGAGGATCTGCGGGCTGATCGCGAGCGCGCGGCCGAGCGCCACGCGCTGTCGCTGTCCGCCGGACAGCTCGGTCACCCGCCGCGCGCCCAGCCCCGTGAGGCGCAGCATCGCCAGCATCTGCTCGACGCGGTCGGCGATCGCGCTCCGGCCGGCGCCACGCAGCTTCAGGCCATAGCCAATGTTCTGCGCCACTGTCATATGCGGCCAGAGCGCATAGGATTGAAACACAAGCGCCATGTTACGCTTGTCAGGTGGCAGTTTTGTGATGTCGCGACCACCAACGGTTATGCTGCCGGCTGTGAGCGGCACGAAGCCGCAGATCGCCCGCAGCAGGGTGGTCTTGCCGCATCCGGAGGAGCCGAGGAGGGCGATGAACTCGCCGCCGCTGGCCGCCAGCGAGATGCGGTCCAGCACCTTTACCGGTCCGTAGGAAACCTCGGCCTCGCGCACCGCGAGTGCCGTCGCCGCATCGGCCATCCCAGTCCCCCTGTCGGCGCCATTGGCTGTCGCGGTAAACAGCGCGCCGTTGCCGCCCAGCCTCTCGCAAACTCAGAGAAGTCTCAAGTCCTCCAGTTCGCGCCGCAGCGCCGCCGGGGTGGTGAAATGGATGCCGTGGATGCCGAGCGCCGTCGCCGCCGCGGCATTGCGGTGATTGTCGTCGATGAAGACGGCGCTGGCGGCGTCGATCGCGAAGCGGTCGAGCAGCAGCCGGAAGATCCGCGGATCGGGCTTCACCAGCCCGACCTCGCCGGAGACCAGGATGCCAAGGAACCAGCGCAGGAACTCGAAGCGTTCGAGCGCCGGCGGGAAGGTCTCGTGCGACCAGTTGGTGAGCGCGTAGAGCGGCGTGCCGCGGCGGCGCAGCTCGTCGAGGATGGCGACGGAGCCCTCGATCGGTCCTTTCAGTGTCTCCGGGAAGCGGGCGGGATAGGCATCGATGAGGTGATGCACCGTCGCCGGATGCCTGGCGCGGAGGAGGGCGCAGCCCTCGACGAAGCTGCGGCCGGCGTCCTGGGCCAGGTTCCAATCCGGCGTCACCACGGTGGCGAGGAACTCCTCCATCGCCGCCTCGTCGCCGGCGAACAGCGAGCGATAGAGGTGGCGCGGGTTCCAGTCGATCAGGACGCCGCCGAGATCGAATACGACGGTGGTGCGCTTCGGTGGCACGGGGGGTTGGACCTCAGGGTTAGCCGCGCCGGGACGATAGCGGCGGGGCGGCTCTTTTGCCAAGATGGCGCCATGCCCGTCCGCCTCGGCATCAACCCCATTACCTGGTCGAACGACGACATGCCCGAGCTCGGGGGCGTGACGCCGCTGGAGACCTGCCTCGGCGAGGCGCGCCAGGCCGGCTATGCCGGCATCGAACTCGGCAACAAATTTCCGCGCGAGAGCGGCCGGCTGCGCCCGATCCTCGAGCGCTTCGGCCTCGCGCTCATCTCCGGCTGGTACAGCGCCCGGCTGCTGGAGCGCTCGGTGGAGGCGGAGATCCGGGCGATGGCGCCGCATCTCCGGCTGCTGAGCGAGATGGGCTGCGAGCTCATGGTCTTTGCCGAGACCACCGGCAGCGTCGCCGCCAATCGCAGCTGGCCGGTCGCGCGCCGACCCAAGCTGAGCGAGAAGGACTGGCCGGGCTTCGCCGAGCGGCTCACCGCCATCGGCGATCACCTGAACCGGCATGGCCTCCGCATGGCTTACCATCACCACATGGGGACGGTGATCGAGACCGAGGAAGAGATCGACCGGCTGATGGCCAGCACCGGCGGGAGCGTGGGGCTGCTGCTCGACACCGGCCATCTCACCTATGCCGGCGCCGATGCGGCCGCGGTTGCGCGCCGGCATCTCGGCCGCATCAATCACGTGCACTGCAAGGATGTGCGGCTCCCCGTGCTGGCGGCAATGCGCAAGAAGCGCGCGAGTTTCCTCGACGCGGTATTGGCCGGCGTCTTCACCGTACCGGGGGATGGCGGCGTGGCCTTCGCTCCGGTGCTGGAGGCGCTGAAATCTGCCGGCTATGGCGGCTGGCTGGTGGTGGAGGCGGAGCAGGATCCGGCGAAGGCGCATCCGCTCACCTACGCCCGCATGGGGCATGACTATCTGCTCGACGCCGGCCGGCAGGCCAGGCTCTTGCAAGCGGGGGCAGCATGAAGATCGGCATGATCACCGACAGCCTGGGCGAGCTGCCCCTCGACCGGCTGCTCGATACGGCGGCCGAGCTCGGCATCGAGCGGCTGGAATTCGCTGGCGGCAACTGGTCGCGGGCGCCGCATCTGCAGCTGGACCGGCTGCTGGAGAGCGCACCCGAGCGGCGCGGCTTTCTGGCCGGTCTCGCCGACCGCGGTATCGCTCTCAGCGCCCTCAATTGCTCCGGCAATCCGCTGCATCCGGGCGAGCATGGCGCGCGTCATCGCGAGGTCACCCGCAAGACGATCCGCCTCGCGAGCCTGCTCGGCGTCGAGCGGGTGGTGATGATGTCGGGATGTCCCGGCGGGCCGGGCGACGCCAACGCCAACTGGGTAACCACCGGCTGGCCGCCGGAGATGCAGACCATCCTCCGTTACCAGTGGGAGGAGGTGCTGATCCCCTATTGGCGCGACCTCGTCGCCCATGCGAACGGCCTCGGCATCGGCAAGCTCTGCCTGGAGCTGCACGGCCACCAGAACGTCTACAGCGTCGAGACGTTCCGGCGGCTGCGCGATGCTGTCGGTGAGACGGTGGGGGTTAACTTCGATCCGAGCCATCTCCTGTGGATGGGCGCCGATCCCTTGGCCGCCATCGCCGCGCTCGACGGCGCGATCTATCATGTGCACGCCAAGGACACCCGCGTCGATCCCGCGATCGCCGGCCTCAACGGCCGCATCGAGTTCAAGCCGAGCGAGCAGGCGCGGGCACGCGCGTGGAACTATGTCACGCTGGGCGAGGGCCAGGGCGAGGCCTGGTGGCGGGACTTCTGCGCTGCGCTGCGCCGGGTCGGCTACGATGACGTGCTGTCGATCGAGCACGAGGATGTCTCGATGACGCCGCTCGAGGGCGTGCGCCGCTCGGTGGCGCTGCTGCGCCGGGTGATCTAGCCCTCGAGGAAGCTGCCGAGCGCGTCGATGTCGCGGCGGTCGCCCTCGTAGGAACGGGCAATGCGCTCGTAGAGACGGGCGATGCCCCCGAACATCTCCGCGCCGCGGGAGCGGTCGCCGAGGAAAGCCGCGATCTCCTCCATTTCCGCCACCCAGCGATAGGCCTTGGGGTACATGCGCGGCACCGAGCGCTCGAGCCATGCCCTGAGCGCGGGCTGGCTGTCAGCGAGCTCGCGCTTCAGCGCGTCCGCCACGCCGGCTTGGGTTGCGCCCAGCATCATCGCGGTGCCGAGCGCGGTCAGACCCTTGGTGAGGGAAGCGTACGACATCTTGAGGGCGGAGGCGGCGCCGATCTCGCCGTCCATCAGCCTGGCATCGATGCCGCAGTCGCGGAGCTCACCGAAGCGCGCCGCCATCGGGCCCGAGGCGTAGAAACGGGGACCGGCGCCGCCCGGCTGCGGCGGGCTGCCGATGATGCCGGCATCGACGAAGCCGCAGCCGGTGGAGCGAAGGACGCCGGCGACCTCCACCACGGTGGCGGGGCTCACCGCATTGCAGTCCACATAGACCGGCTTGGCGCGGCTGGCGGCGAGCGCCGGCGCGAGGCGTCGGGCGAGCGGCACCGCCTCGGCCGGCGGCACGATCGAAAGCACGAAGGCTGCATCGGTCACCAGGGCCGCATCGCTCTCCACCGCGATCAGCCCGTGCCGCTTCGCGCGCTCGGCGCTCTTGGGGCTGCGGCCGGCGAGGGAGGTGCGGACCTCGGCGCCGCTTTCACGCAGGCGGCCTCCGACGGCGGCGCCCATCTCTCCAGGCGCGATCACGACGATGGGACCCATGGGTGCCTGCTCCTGCAGTCGGGGTTTCGAACTCAGGCCGCTTTGCGGCCGCCGAAGGCCTCGTCGCTGGCCCTGAGCGCGCGCGCCGCGGGCTCGATCTCGCGGCGCTGACCCGGATCCTCGATCTCCGTCAGCATTGGCAGCATCGGCCCCATGTCGGCGATCCCCGAGAGCGTCACCGCTGTGTGCAGCGCGCGGATCGGCGAATAAGCGTCGCGCAGGTCCTCGAGCGGCAG
>DATKPX010000176.1:0-3684 GCA_035523855.1 Allostellaceae bacterium | reverse complement strand
CAGGATGTGCGCGACTTCGCGCAACACATGATCGACGACCACGGCAAGGCCAACGATCAGCTGAAAGAGGCCGCTGCCGCCGAGCAGATCACGCTGCCGACGTCGCCCAGCAGCAGGGATCAGCAGCAGGCGAAGAAGCTGCAGGGCCTGAGCGGCGCGGCCTTCGACAAGCAGTACATCGAGGACCAGCGGGCGGCGCATCGGGAGGCCGTCAGCCTCTTCACCAAGGAGAGCAAGAGCGGCACCGACCCGCAGCTGAAGCAGTTCGCGGCGACGACGCTGCCGACGCTGGAGAACCACTATCAATCGATCCGCTCGATGTCGCTGACCGCGAGGAAGTAAGCGCGCGGCGAGAGAAGCTGGCTTGACATTGCGGGCGCCGCTGGTGGAATGCCGGTGGCGCCCTACGGTCCGGGCGGGTGGGCGACAGGCATCGCCCCCTTCCACGGTGGGCGCCGGAGTGCGAGGCAGCCACGCGTTGGAGGGGCCGCATGACGCCGCCACACCCGATCGTCTCTCTCGTCGATGTCGACAACACGCTGCTCGACAACGACGCGATCCAGCAGCATCTCCGCGATCACATCGGGCAGGTCTTCGGCATCGCCGCCCGCGAGCGGTATTGGCGCATCCTCGAGGATCTCTTCTCGGAGCTGGGCTATCGCGACTACCTCGGCGCGCTGCAGCGCTACCGGGTGGAGCATCCGCAGGATGTGGAGCTGCTGTCGATGTCCGCTTTCCTGATCGACTACCCCTTCGCCGATCGGCTGTTCCCGCGCGCGCTCGAGGTGCTGCGCCGGCTCCGCGGCCTCGGCCCCACCGTGATCCTGTCGGACGGCGACGTGGTGTTCCAGCCGCTCAAGGTCGCGCGCGCCGGGATTGCGGCGGCAGTCGAGGGGCGCGTCCTCATCTATATCCACAAGGAGGCGGCGCTCGACGACGTGATGCGCCGCTATCCCGCCGAGCATTACCTCCTGGTCGATGACAAGCTCAGGATCCTCGACGCGGTCAAGCAGGCGTGGGGCGCGCGGGTGACGACGGTGTTCCCGCGCCAGGGCCACTACGCCCACGATCCGGAGATCCTCGGCGCCTTCCCGCCGGCGGACATGACGGTCGAGCGCATCGGCGACCTGCTCGATCACGACCTGGCGCGGCTCCCGAGCATCGCGCGCTCCTAGCGGCGTTCCTTAATATCCGCGGCGGTCGGCAAATTTTGTCGTCCCCGCCGCTCCATATTTTCCCCGACCGCTGCCCGCCGCGTCTGCGCAAGATAAAATACTAGTTATATCAAATACTTGATCGACCGTCCCGATGGCATGCGAATTGCTGAAGGAAGCCGGGTCATGTCTTCCCGAGGGGTTCCATGTCGAAGCTCGAGCGCATTTTCGGGGGTTACGCCAGCGGTCCGGTGCTGGGGGTGGCGTTCGGCCTCCTCTTCATCGTCGGCTCCGTCATCGTGGGGACGCACAGCCTCCTCGCCTTCTTCAGCATCGAGGGGCTGGTGATCGTCGGCGGCGGCGTCGTCGCGGTCGCTTTCATGAGCTTCGAGACGGCGGATGTGCGCGCGGCGCTCAACGCCATCGTCAGCATGTTCAGGCATCCCGCCGGCGCCGACGATCTCCGCAAGGACATGATGGAGATCATCGCCTGGGCCTACATGGTCAAGGAGAAGGGCATGCGCCGGCTCGAATCGAGCCTGGCGAAGCGCGGCATCACCGATCCCTTCGTCAAGTACGGCCTCAACATGGTGATCAGCGAGTACACTCCCGAGGAGGTGCGCGCGATGATGGAGACCGCGGCGGACGCCTGCCACGAGCGCGACAGCGTTCCCGTCGACGTGCTGCAGAGCATGGCGAGCCACGCGCCCGCCTTCGGCATGATCGGCACGCTGGTCGGCATGGTGGCGATGCTCTGCAGCCTCAACGAGAACGTCGCCAGCATCGGCTCCAGCCTGTCGGTCGCCTTCCTCTCCACCCTCTATGGCGTGCTCTCGGCGCGGCTCATCTACATGCCGGCGGCGGCGAAGCTCAAGCAGGTGATCGCCAAGCGCCGCTTCCGCAATCACCTCATCACCGAGGGCATGGTGATGCTGGTGAGCGAGAAGTCGCCGAGCTACGTCAAGGACCGCCTGAACAGCTTCCTGCGGCCGGAGCAGCACGACTATCTCGATCACTTCGGCGCCGAGCCCGAGGCGGTTCGCGAGCCGCCGCATCTGAAGGTCGTCGGCGCATGAGGCGGCGCTGGCAGACCGGTCCCGAGCCGCACAGCCACACCGATGACTGGCTGATGACCTATGCGGACATGATCACGCTGCTGCTGTGCTTCTTCGCCATCTTCCTGGCGATCTCCGTCCAGAAGAAAGAGGCGGCGCAGAAGCCGGTGGTTGCGCAGGTCATGCAGTTGCCGGCGCCCGCGCGGCCGCATGCGGTCGAGCCGCCGCCGACCCCGCGCGTCGAGCGCGCGACCCCGCCGGCGAAGGCCGAGCCGCCTGCCGCCAAAGTCGCGGAGCCAGCGCCGGCCGTCGCCGCTGCGCCGCCGCCTGACGTCATCCCGCCGCCGGAGCTCGCCGAGCTCTTCGGCAGTCCCGCGCCGGCGCCCGTCGCGGCGGCGCCCGCGCCCGCCGTGCTGCCGCCCGCGCCGCAGCCCGAGGGCGACCGGATCACCCAGCTGGAGATGAACAGCGCCGCCTTCTTCGACAGCGGCTCCGCCACCCTCAGCAAGCCCGGCGAGTTCATCCTCCGCGAGGTGGCGGGCGATCTCAGATCGGAGAAGCTGCGCGACTATCTCATCACCGTCGAGGGCCATACCGACGACACGCCGATCAGCACCGCGCGCTTTCCCTCCAACTGGGAGCTCTCGACCGCGCGCGCCTCGGCGGTCGTGCACTTCCTGCTGGAGCAGGGCATTCCCGCTGCGCGGCTGCGCGCCGCCGGCTATGCCGACACCTTCCCCAAGGTGCCGAACCGGGATGCCAGCGGCAATCCGATCCCGGCGAACCAGAGCCTCAATCGTCGCGTGGTGATCACGCTGGAGAAGATCGAGCGGGCGTCGCGCCCCTGAGGCTGGTCATCGCCGGCGAAACCGGGCATAACGGCGCCTCCGCGCGGCGTGGCGCGCCGAGAGATTCCGGGAGCAGGGCATGGCCGAAGACCGCATGAAGCGGGCGCAGAGGGCGCTGAAGACCGCGGCGCGCGAGATGCAGGCGGCGCTGGTCGCCAACCCCCTGGTGCAGGATCCCCTGATGGCGACCGCCCAGGTGCTGGAGGATATCAGCGAGATCCTCATCGGCGAGGCCAGGGGCGCGACGCGCGCCCGCAAGGCGTCGGCGCGCGCCAAAGCCAAGCCGGCGAAGAAATCCGCCGGCCCGAAGCGCTAGACCTTCAGCATCGCGCTGTCGATCGGCAGGCTGCGGACGCGCTTGCCGGTGGCGGCGAAGATGGCGTTGCAGAGCGCCGGGATCACCGGCGGCAGCGCCGGCTCGCCGAGGCCGGTGGGCGGATGCGCCGTGGTCAGGAAATGCACCTCGACCGGCGGCGCCTGCTCCATGCGGAGCGGCTTCACGGTGTCGAAATTCGCCTGCACCACGCGGCCGCGGTCGATGGTGATCGCCTGGCCGAGCGCCGCGCCGAGCCCGTCGAGCGCCGCGCCCTGCACCTGGTTCTCGGCGCCGCTGGGGTTGATGATCTG
>DATKPX010000175.1:0-2926 GCA_035523855.1 Allostellaceae bacterium | reverse complement strand
GCGGCGCTACCGGCTCTCTCCGCTCTGGGCCCCCTTCCTCCCGCTCATCGCCCTGTTCTACATGGCGGCGACGGTCGGCTCTGCGCTCAACCACATGCGCGGGCGGAGCGTGATGTGGAAAAACCGGGTCTATGCCGATGGTCAGTCTTGAAGCACCTCGCGCCAGCAACGTCGTCCCCGGGCTTGTCCCAGGGGTCCACCCGTTGGGGCGTCCCGACACCGGCAGGGCGCCCGCGTCGGTAGGGCCGCGGGTCAGGCCCGCGGGCGACGATGTCGTGGAGCTTGGTGCATGACGGCCGTCGCGAGCGCCGATATCGAAAACGTCGAAAGCTGGTCGGGCAAGGATCGCGGCGACGAAAATTTCCCCGTCGGCGTCATCATCCGCCCGGATCTGCGCCGCCACGTCCACGCCTACTACGCGTTTGCCCGCAACGCCGATGATATCGGCGACAGCCCGATCCTGCCGCCGGAGGAGAAAATCGCCCGCCTCGACCACATGGAGGCAGTGCTGCTCGGCCAGCGCGAAGGCGGCTCGCCGAGCGCCGCCGCGCTCCGCCTCAGCCTCGCCGAGACCGGTGTCGATCCGCGCCACGCGACCGACCTGCTCATCGCCTTCCGCCAGGACGCCACCAAGCATCGCTATGCGAGCTGGAACGAGCTACTCGACTACTGCCGCGCTTCCGCCATGCCGGTCGGCCGCTACGTCCTCGACGTGCACGGCGAATCGCGCGCCACGCATACACCCTCGGATGCGCTGTGCACCTCGCTTCAGGTGCTCAACCATCTGCAAGACTGCCAGAAGGATCTGCATGACCTCGACCGCTGCTACCTGCCGCAGGACCTCATGAGCGCGGCAGGCACCGATGTGACCGCCTTGCCGGCCAAGGCGGAGACGCCCGGCCTTCGCCAGGTCTTCAACGCGCTGCTCGACCGCTGCGACGAACTCAACGCGGACGCTGCGGCGCTGCCGCGCCTCGTGCGGGATCGCCGGCTGCGGATCGAGACCGGGGTGATCGTGAACCTCGCCCGCCGCCTCACCGGGCGGCTGCGCCGGGGTGATCCGCTCGCCACCCGGGTCAAGCTCACCAAGACCGACGCCGTCGGCGCCCTGCTCGGCGCTCTCGTCCACGCGCTGTGAGACGCGCGCGATGAGTCTGGCGAAACTCCCGCAGGCGCCGCTTGGCGCGCTGCCGGCCGACCTCGACTTCGTGGAGGGGCTCGTCAAGCGGTCCGGCTCGTCCTTCTACTACGGGATGCGCATGCTGCCGCCGGACCGACGGGCGGCCGTCTATTCGATCTATGCCTTCTGCCGGGTGGTGGATGACATCGCCGACGAGCCGGGCGCCTTGGTCGCCAAGCGCGAGGCGCTGGACGGCTGGCGCGACCGCATCGCCGCCCTTGCCGAGGGCCGCGCCGATGACGGGCTGACCCGGCTGCTGCTGCTCTCGACGCGCCAATACGATCTCAGGGGGCAGGACTTCCTCGCCATCATCGACGGCATGCAGATGGACGCGGAGCGCGAGATCGTGGCGCCGCCGCTCGCGACGCTGGACCTCTACTGCGACCGGGTGGCGAGCGCGGTCGGGCGCCTGTCGGTGCGAGCCTTCGGCGATTCCTCGCCGCCCGCCGACCGCGTGGCCTACTGCCTGGGCCGGGCACTGCAGCTCACCAATATCCTGCGCGACGTGGGCGAGGATGCGGAGCGCCGCCGCCTCTATCTGCCGCGCGAATGGCTGGCGGAGGAGGGCGTGCCGAGCAACCCTCTGGCGGCGCTGAAATCGCCGGGTCTGCCGCGGATCTGCGGGCGTCTCGCCGCTCTGGCGCGCGATCACTACCGCGGCGCCGAGGAGGCCATGGTCCAATGTGATGCGCGCGCCATGAAGCCGGCGCGCCTGATGGCCGCGCCCTATCGGGCGCTGCTCGCGCGCATGGAGAAGTCCGGCTTCCGCCACCCCGAGCAGCGCGTGCGGCTGCCGGCCTGGCAGAAGGCTTGGTTCGGCTTCCGGATGATGATGGCTTGAGCGGGCTTCGCGGTCGGGTTCACGTCATCGGCGCCGGTCTGGCGGGGCTCTCGGCGGCGATGGCGCTGGTCGAGGCCGGGCGCGCGGTCCGGGTCCATGAGGCCGGCCCGGCGGCGGGCGGCCGCTGCCGTTCCTATTTCGACCGGGAGCTCGGCTGCCGGATCGATAACGGCAATCACCTGCTGCTCTCCGGCAACGCGGCCGCCATGCGCTACCTCGCCCGCATTGGTGCCCGCGGCACGATGACAGGACCGAACGCCCCCGTCTTTCCCTTCATCGACCGGACGGACGGCGCCCGCTGGGTGCTGCGGCTGGATGCCGGGCGCGTGCCCTTCTGGATCTTCGATCCGAAGCGCCGCGTGCCGGGCACCGGCTGGCGCGACTATCTGGCGCTCCTCCGCCTGCGCCGCGCGCAGGGGACGGTCGCCGAGGCGCTCGGCAATGCGGGGCCGCTCTACCGGCGGCTGCTGGAGCCGCTGGCCATCGCGGCGCTGAACACCCCGCCCGATGAGGCGCTCGCATCGCTCATGCAGGCGGTGGTGGCGCAGACCCTGGGCGCGGGCGGCGCCGCCTGCTGCCCGCTCGTGCCGCGCGAGGGCCTCTCCGAGAGCTTCATCGACCCGGCGCTCGACTGGCTGCGCGCCCGTGGCGCCGAGGTGCAATTCGGCCGCCGATTGCAGGCGATGGAGCGTTCTGGCGATCACGTTTCCGTGCTCTCCTGGGCCGATGGGCCGGTGCCGCTCGGCCCCGATGACCGTGTGGTGCTGGCGGTCCCGCCCCCTGTCGCCGCCGATCTCCTGCCCGGACTGACGGTGCCGGACGCCTTCGAGGCGATCCTCAACCTCCACTATCTGGCCGAGGCGCCCGCGGGCGAAGCGCCCTTCGTCGGGATCGTCGGCGGCACC
>DATKPX010000174.1:0-7242 GCA_035523855.1 Allostellaceae bacterium | reverse complement strand
AGCTGCAGCGGCTGCCGCCGCATCGGTTCATCACCCGCACCAAGGGCGACCAGGTGGAATATCTCTACGCCGATCCGCTGGTCTGCAATTGCCTCTATGTCGGCAACCAGGCCGCCTACGACCGCTATCGCAGCGAGGTGTTCCAGCGCCAGATCGCCGACGAGCAACAGGTGACCGCCGAGGCGCTCGACGACGACAGCTGGGACTGGGGACCCTGGGGACCGGGCTGGTGGGCGTGGGGTCCGTGACTGCACACGCATTCCTTATGCAGACCGCGCCTCCGACAACTCTCCCGATCGAGATGCTCGCGCGCGCCGGTGCCTCACGCACACTCAGACGGCGGCGCGGCGAATTCGGTTAACGCCGAGGCGGCAACCCGGCTATAGGTATCATCGCATTCACTGTCGCGCCGGCTCAGGGCGGCGCGCAACCCGCGTGCGGAGGGGACAGGCCGTGGCTCTTCATTTCTCCCAGGACGAACTCAGGCAGCGCCAGCAGGCGACGGTGAAGGCGATGACCGCCGCCGGCCTCGACGGCCTCCTGATCTTCCGCCAGGAGAGCATGTACTACCTGACCGGCTATGACACCTTCGGCTACGTCTTCTTCCAGTGCCTCTATCTGGGCGCCGACGGCAAGCTCACGCTGCTGACGCGCGCGCCGGACCTGCTGCAGGCGAAGCACACTTCGGTGATTTCCGACATCCGCATCTGGGTCGACGGCCCCGAGGTGAAGCCGGCGGAGCAGCTGCGCGCGATCCTCGCCGAGCATGGCTGCAAGGGAAAGCGGCTCGGCGTCGAGTGGGAATCCTATGGCCTCACGGCGCGGAACGGCCAGCGCCTGCAGGCGGCTCTGGACGGCTTCTGCACCCTCGCCGACGCCTCGGAGCTGGTGAGCAGGCTGCGCGTCATCAAGAGCCCGGCGGAGCTCGCCTATGTGCGGCGCGCGGCGGAGCTCTGCGACGCCGCTCTCGACGAGGCCTGGAAGCTCGCCCGGCCCCACGCCGACGAGGGCGAGATCCTGGCGGCGATGCAGGGGGCGGTGTTCCGCGGCGGCGGCGACGATCCCGCCAACGAGTACATCATCGGCTCCGGCCCCGACGCCCTCCTCTGCCGCTACAAGAGCGGCCGGCGCAAGCTCGACGCCAACGACCAGCTGACGCTGGAATTCGCCGGCGCTTATCGGCACTACCATTCCTGCCTCATGCGCACGCTGGCGATCGGCCAGGTGGATCCGCGCCTCAAGGAGATGCACAAGGCCGCCGCCGACGCGCTGCACGCCGCCGAGGATGCGCTGAAGCCCGGCCGGCCGATCGGCGAGGCGTTCGACGCCCATGCGCGGAGCCTCGACGCCGCCGGCCATCGCGCCCATCGGCTCAACGCTTGCGGCTACAGCCTCGGCACCACCTTCGCGCCGAACTGGATGGACTGGCCGATGCTCTATCACGGCAACGCGGTGGAGGCGGCGCCGGGCATGGTGTTCTTCCTCCACATGATCGTCTTCGACGCCGAGCATGGCCTGGCGATGACGCTGGGGCGCACCTCCGAGGTGACGGCGAGCGGCGCCCGCGTGCTGTCGCGGGCGAGCCTCGACTTCGCGATCGCCTGATCCACCATGCCGCACCTCATCGTCTTCTGCGCGATGTGCCTTGTCGGCCTCGTCGTCGCCTGCGCGGTGCTCTGATGGGGCGATTTCTCGTCGTCGCGCTGCTGCTGGCGCTCTCCGGCTGCCAGCCGCTGCCGCATCCGCTCGCCGACGACATGCCCGGTCCGAAGGCGCCGATCCTGACGCTGCGCGACACCGCCAGCATCGGCGTCTCGCCGGTGGCGGGGATCAACTCCGACGGCCGCGACCAGCTCGCCGCGGCCATGGCGGCGGCGCTGCAGAACCAGAATATCCTCGCCTCCACCGAGGAGGCCGGCCGCAACAGCCTGAGCCTGCTCGGCACCGCGCGGGAGAGCGCCGGCGGCAAGAGCGTCAGCGTCGACTGGCGCCTGGTCGGCCGCGATGGCCGCACGGCGGGCCAGGCCACCAGCACCGCGCCGGTGACGCTGGCGGCGCTGAACCGCGGCGATGCGGCGGCGGTGAAGGCGCTCGCCGATGCCGCCGCACCCGAGGTGGCGAAGCTGTTGCAGGACGACACGCCTGCCGCCACCGCCGGCGTCAACCCGCCGAGCCTCCGGCAGATCGTGGTCTGGCCGGTCGCCGGCGCCCCCGGCGACGGCAAGGATGCCCTGAAGCTCGCCATGGCGGCAGCCCTCACCCAGGCGCAGATCAAGGTGCTGCCTGGGGACGGCGACGGCAATTCCCTGGCGGTGGTGGGGAACGTGGCGCTGGAAGCGCCGCAGCGGGGGCTGCAGAAGGTCAGCATCACCTGGGCGCTGCTGCAGCCGGACGGCCAGCAGCTGGGCGTGGTGACGCAGGAGAACGCGGTACCCCAGGGCAGCCTCAACGGACGGTGGGGCGAGATCGCCAACGCCGTCGCCCGTGCCGCGGCCCCTGGCATCCTGGCCCTCATCGAGAAGGCGGAGCAGGTCAAGAGCGGATCTTAACCAATCCTTGCAGAGGCTTCTGAATCGCGGCTTTCCGCCGCGGTTTACAGCGCATGTCCGCTTTGTTACATTCCGGCCGCGCCGACCGGGGGCGCATTGGGCATGCCGCCCGCAATCGGCGAGATCGGATGAAAATCCTTACCTGCAACAGCAATCGGCCGCTCGCCGAGGCGATTTCCGCGTATCTCAACCTGCCGCTCACCAAGGCGAGCGTGCGGCGGTTCTCCGACATGGAGATCTTCGTCGAGATCCAGGAGAACGTGCGCGGCGAGGACGTCTTCGTGATCCAGTCGACGTCCTTCCCGGCGAACGACAACCTGATGGAGCTGCTGGTCACGCTCGATGCGCTCCGCCGCGCCTCGGCGCGCCGCATGACCACGGTCATCCCCTATTACGGCTACGCGCGCCAGGACCGGAAATCGGCCGGGCGCACGCCGATCTCGGCGAAGCTGGTGGCCAACATGATCACCGCCGCCGGCGCCCATCGCGTGCTGACCATCGACCTGCATGCCGGGCAGATCCAGGGCTTCTTCGACATTCCCACCGACAACCTGCTGGCCTCGCCGGTGTTCATCAAGGACATCAAGCACCGCTACGACGGCGGCGACCTCGTCATCGTGTCGCCGGACGTCGGCGGCGTGGTGCGCGCGCGGGCGATCGCGCGGGCGCTCGATGCCGATCTCGCCATCATCGACAAGCGGCGCGAGCGCGCCGGGATGTCCGAGGTGATGAACATCATCGGCGACATCGAGAACCGCCGCTGCATCCTGGTGGACGACATCGTCGACAGCGCCGGCACTCTCTGCAACGCCGCCGAGGCGCTGACCGCGCGCGGCGCGAAATCGGTCTCCGCCTACGTCACCCACGGCGTGCTCTCGGGCGGCGCGGTCGGCCGCGTCACCGCCTCCCCCTTGCAGGAGCTGGTGATGACCGACAGTATCCTCGCCACCGAGGCGGTGCGCGTCGCGCACAATATAAGGCAGCTCTCGATCGCGCCGCTGATGGCCGAGGCGATCCGCCGCATCAGCGAGGAGCGCTCGGTGTCGAGCCTGTTCGACTGAAGAATTTCGCCCGGGACCGAGGTTCCGGGCATGGCGGAGCGGGCGGCACCCCTGGAGGCCGACGCTCCCACCGGCGGAAGCCAGCGCGACGGGCGACTGGCGCCGGACTGTTCCGATTGGAAGGAGCAAGACGTCATGGCTGAACTCACCACCATCCGCGCCGAGACGCGGGGCCGGGCCGGAAAGGGGGCCGCCCGGGCCACTCGTCGCAGCGGCCGCGTTCCCGGAGTGATCTACGGCGACAAGAAGCCGGCACTCCTGATCACCGTCGACCCGCAGGAGCTCGGCCGCGAGCTGCACAAGCCTGGCTTCTTCGCCCGGCTGCTCCAGGTCGAGGTCGACGGCGGCAAGGAGCGCGCGCTGCCGCGCGACGTGCAGCTCGATCCGGTGACCGACCGGGCGCTGCACGTGGACTTCATGCGCGTCGGCGCCGGCGCGCGGATCGCGGTGGCGATCCCCGTGCGCATCGTCGACAGCGAGAAGTCGCCGGGCATCAAGCGCGGCGGCATCGTCAACCTGGTGCGCCATGAGATCGAGCTCTACTGCAACGTCGACGCGATTCCCGACAGCGTCGTGGTGAGCCTCGACGGGCTCGACATCGGCGACAGCGTCCATATCGGCAAGATCACGCTGCCGGCCGGCACCAAGCCGGTGATCGGCCGCGACTTCACCGTGGCGACCGTCGCCGCGCCGACCGTGGTGCGCGAGGAGCTGGCGGCCGCCCAGGCGGCGGCCCAGGCGGCCGTCGCGGCGGCCGAGGCCGCGGCAGCGGCCGGCACCGAGGGCGCGGCACCGGCCGAAGGCGCCGCGGCTCCGGCGGCTGGCGCCGCGGCTCCGGCCGCGGGGGCCGCCGCCGCCGGCGCGGCCAAGCCCGGCGCGGCGCCCGCCAAGGGCGCGCCGCCGAAGGGCGCCTAAGCCAGCGCCGCGTCCGCACACCCGGCGGCGGCGATGCGCCTCATCGTCGGGCTCGGCAACCCCGGGTCCCGCTATGCACGCAACCGCCACAACATCGGCTTCATGGCGGTGGACGCCCTTGTCCGCCGCCATGAATTCGCGCCCTATCGCGCCAAGTTCTCCGGCGAGGTCGCCGAGGGCACGGTGGGGGGCGAGCGGGTGCTGGCGCTGAAGCCGATGACCTTCATGAACCTGTCGGGCGACGCGGTCGGCGCCTGCGCGCGCTTCCTGAAGATCGAGCCGGACGAGATCGCGGTGATCCACGACGAGCTCGACCTGGCGCCCGGCAAGCTCAGGGTGAAGCGCGGCGGCAGCTCGGCCGGGCACAACGGGCTGCGCTCCATCGACGACGCGATCGGGCCGGACTACTGGCGCGTCCGCCTCGGCATCGGCCATCCCGGCAGCAAGGAGCTGGTGCTGCCTTACGTGCTGCAGAACTTCGACGCCGAGGAGATCGGCTGGGTGGGTCCGCTCAACGACGCGATCGCCGAGGCGCTGCCGCTGCTGGTGAAGAACGACGCGCCGGCGTTCATGAGCAAGGTCGCGCTGATCCTCAACCCGCCGCCGCCCAAGCCGCCGCGGCCGCGCGCCAAACCGGAAGACGACACCAATGGGATTTAACTGCGGCATCGTCGGCCTGCCCAATGTGGGGAAGTCGACGCTCTTCAACGCGCTGACCGCGACGCAGGCCGCCGAGGCCGCGAACTACCCCTTCTGCACCATCGAGCCCAATGTGGGTCGCGTGGCGGTGCCGGACGAGCGGCTCGAGGTCTGCGCGAAGCTGGCGAAATCGGCGAAGATCGTGCCGACCCAGCTCGAATTCGTCGACATCGCCGGCCTGGTGCGCGGTGCCTCCAAGGGCGAGGGCCTCGGCAACCAGTTCCTCGGCCACATCCGCGAGGTCGACGCGATCGCCCATGTGCTGCGTTGCTTCGAGAGCGGCGACATCACCCATGTGGAAGGCTCGATCGACCCGATCCGCGACGCCGAGATCGTCGAGACCGAGCTCATGCTCGCCGACCTCGACAGCCTGGAGAAGCGCGTCGTCGCCGCGCAGAAGAAGGCGCGGGGCGGCGACAAGGAGGCGAAGACCGAGCTTGGCGTCATGGAGCCGGTGCTGGCGGCGCTGCGCGACGGCAAGCCGGCGCGGACCGTCCGCTTCGACGAGGAAGAGCGTCTCATCCTGAAGCGCCTGCAGCTCATCTCCTCGAAGCCGGTGCTCTACATCTGCAACGTCGAGGAAGGCGCCGCCGCCACCGGCAACGCGCGGTCGGCGCGCGTCGCCGAGTACGCGAAGGAGCGCGGCGCCGAGACCGTGGTGATCTCCGCCGCCATCGAGGCGGAGGTGGCGCAGCTGCAGGACGAGGCGGAGAAGCGCGAGTTCCTGGCGACGCTCGGCCTCGAGGAGGCCGGCCTCACCCGCGTCATCCGCGCCGGCTACCACCTCCTCGATCTCGTGACCTTCCTGACCGTGGGTCCCAAGGAGGCGCATGCCTGGACGGTGCGCCGCGGCGCCAAGGGTCCGGAGGCCGCCGGCGTCATCCACAGCGATTTCGAGAAGGGCTTCATCCGCGCGGAGACGATCTCCTACGCCGATTTCGTCGCCTGCGGCGGCGAGCAGGGCGCCAAGGATGCCGGCAAGATGCGGCTGGAAGGCGCCGAGTACGTCGTGCAGGACGGCGACATCCTGCACTTCCGCTTCAACGTTTAGGCGCGGCGCTTACTTGCCGATCACCCGCGTCGGCTTGCCGTCCATGAAGGCGCGGATGTTCTCCGCCGCCTGGCGATAGAGCAGGCGGTAGTTCTCCTCCAGCACGTAACCGAGATGCGGCGTCAGCACGACGTTGTCGAGCTGGCGGAACGGATGCTCGGCGGGGAGCGGCTCCTGGTCGTAGACGTCGAGGGCGGCGCCGGCGATGCGGCGCGCCTTGAGCGTCTCCAGCAGCGCCTGCTCGTCGATGATCGGCCCGCGCGAGGTATTGACGATGCAGGCGGTGGGCTTCATGCGCGCGAGATCGCCGGCGCCCACCAGCCCGCGCGAGCGGTCGGAGAGCACGAGGTGGATCGTCACCACGTCGGCCTCCTCAAAGAGCTGCTCCTTGCTGACATGGGTGACGCCCGCCGCCGCGGCGCGCTCCGCCGTCAGGTTCTGGCTCCAGGCGATCACCTTCATGCCGAAGGCCTTGCCGACCGCGGCGACCTGGGCGCCGAGCCGCCCCAGGCCGAGGATGCCGAGGGTCCTGCGCTGCAGCCCGCGCCCGAGCGTCGTCTGCCAGGCGCCCCGCCGCATCGCCGCCGCCTCGAAGGGAATGTGGCGCATGAGGCCGATGATGAGCCCCCAGGTGAGCTCCGCCGTGGGATGCGCCAGCATGTCGGTGCCGGTGACGGTCACGCCCTTCGCCGCCGCGGCCTCCATGTCGATCGAGGCGTTGCGCATGCCGGCGGTGACGATGAGGCGGAGGTGGGGCAGGCGCTCGAACAGCGCCCGCGGCATCGGCGTACGCTCGCGCATCAGCACCACGGCGTCGAAAGTGTGCAGGCGCTCGGCGAGCTTCGGCACGTCGACGAGATTGTCGGCAAAGGCCTGCACCTCGCCCTCCGGCTGGAGCATTTTCCAATCCGCCATGGCGAGAGCGACTTTCTGGTAGTCGTCGAGGATCGCGACTCGGAACATCCTC